>NZ_JACRWG010000004.1:0-69103 GCF_014306455.1 Catenibacterium faecis | reverse complement strand
GATAGACCTAGATATGTGAGGTTTACCACAAAAGAAAAATGCCCGTAGAGCCTATAAAATAAGGCTTTGCGGACATTTAAGAAGATATAAAAAGATAGTCAAAAAGACATATATAATTTTTATTAAATATGCAAATGATTTATCTTGTATAGATTGTGCAGTCTGAGATATGTGTATCTTCTTCCTGTAGATGATAGATAATCTGACTCACTACATAATAACCATTATTCACAAAGATTTCGATAACACCTTCATCGTAATAGATTTCTAAATCACACTGACCATTTAATACAGGTGTTTTATGAATATTGTATAGTTCATCATTATTCACAGATACAGCTGTACGATCTACGACTAACTGATCATCAACATAAGAAATCTTAACACCACCTAAAGTAATTGTTTCATTGTCTTCTAGTGTTGTTTTCATTAAGAAAGGTTCATCAAAATCAATAGTATCTGTTGTATGCACAAATGTATTCTTAATTAATGGATGTACATCCTGATAAACATGCCCGTCTTTACAAGAAAGATGACGTGGCATTGTGAATAAACCAATCCATTCTTCACCTTCTAAGACTTCCTTCATTCTCATCCATCCTAAAATAGTACGTTTATTGTTTTCATCTAAGAATGTCTGAGGAGCATAGAAATCAAAGCCATAGTCAATAAACATAAGGTCTCCCGCCTTAGACATTGTACATGTTTCTTTATCAAAGTTGACTGGCATAATAGCCGCATTACTATTAGGACGTGGATAACCATCTAAGTTTTCAGGTGAGAAGACTAAGAAGTACTGTCCATCTAATTCAAATAGATCTGGACATTCCCACATGTTTCCAATTGAAGAATCGACGAATCTATTCTTATAAGTAAATGTCATTCCGTCTTCACTTTCGTAGAATAATACTTCTCCATCAAAATCATCCCCATTTGGAACCTTACTTCCTAGGATCATATAAACATGTCCATTCTTACCTAACCAGACTTTAGGATCTCTTGTATGCTGATCATGTCCTAAAGAAGGATCAGTAATCACATCAACAACCTTATATTTTGCGTCTTTATTATTGAAGTGATATCCATCATCACTAATAAGTAATGCCTGTGATGCAATTAAGTCATCCTTAATAAGTGGCTTATGGATATATTCAGGGTTTTCAATACCATACTTAATGGCAGTGTAATATAAATACATCTTACCATTGTAGTTAAGTGCTGACCCTGAGAAGATTCCGTTTCTGTCATAATCCTTAGAAGGATATAAAGCGATTGGGAGATGCTTAAATGTCTGAAAATCTTTAGTGACTGCATGTCCCCAATGCATTGTGCCCCATGATGTATCATATGGGAAATGCTGGTAGAAGATATGATATTCTCCATTAAAATAAGTTAGCCCATTAGGATCATTGATCCAGTTTCTAGGTGCTGTAAAGTGTATTTTTGGTCTCATTCTATTATTCCTCCATCTCTATCTTATTATAATGAAATCGGTCACATATTCAACAATAAAAAGAAGTACTTGTTGTACTTCTTAATACTCATACTTCTTTAATTCGCAGTTTTTTATACCAAAGGCAGAAAATTCATCATTGGTCATATCATGGAAATAAGATTCAATAATACGCGAAATACCATTATGGGCAACTAAAAGATAAACATGTTCATCATCCTTCTTCACATCATCTAATAAACTATAGATACGATGAGCAAGATGCAACATTGTTTCTCCTCCTTCAAAAGAGTTCACAAAACATGTCTTTGCCTGCTTGAATTCTTCTCCATCTCTAGGCGTAGATTCATATTTCCCAAAATTCTGTTCCTTAAGTCTTAATTCTTCTCTTGCTGGTATACCTGTTACTTCAGATATATGTAAGGCAGTATCCTTTGCACGGCTTAATGGTGAATAAAGAATTTGATCTATATGGATATGATGTTCCTTAATATAATGTCCAAATTCTATAGCCTGCTTATGTCCTAGATTTGTTAAGGCAATGTCCGTTGCCCCACAGATCTTATTTTCTACATTCCAGATAGTCTGACCATGGCGTGTAAAATAGAAATGCCCCATTATTTTAAAGCCTCATCAAATACACGTTTGAAGTTTGCCTTGATTGAATCAAAATCATCCTGGATTGTACATTCAAAGCACTTCTCTTTTCCAATAAATAAAGAAGGAACTGCATAATAATCATAATTTTCAGCTAAAGCGACATTTTCACTTTCTTCAATTTTTTCTATATCCAATGACTGATATGCTTTATTTTCTGTCATAAGTTCATCCATCGCTTTTTTTGCCTTCTGACAAAATGGACATTCTTCTAAATAAAACATTGTGATCTTTTTCATATATATCCCTCACTTTCTTATCTCTATTATTCTCTTTTTTATGCCATTTATCAACATATTTGATTTAAATGTAAGTGCTTGTTCTATTAGTTTTAATTTCAAACTAGTATATTTGTTGTACAATTATGGCGCTTTTGTCATATTTATTGCTAATTTATTTGATTTTTAAAATCAAAGGTCTATAATGCAAGTCAAGGAATAGTTTGATATTCCAAGTAGTGAAAAGGAGAATGATATGAAATCTAATGTTTCAAATCTAGTCAGAGATGCATTGATGTTGGGAGTTCTCATCTGTTTATCACAGATTTCTGTGGCATTGCCTACAGCTGTTCCTATCACATTGCAAACCCTGGCCATCTATCTCATTGCGTGTCTATTGACACCAAATCACGCATTCTATACAGTGCTTTGTTATTTGATTATGGGAGCTATTGGTCTTCCAGTATTTAGTAATTTCAATAGTGGTATGGGTGCTCTTATAGGTCCAACAGGAGGCTTCTTATTCAGTTTTCCTATTATGGCATTAGTGATGAGTACTATTATTACTCATGACCGTTCAGTTAAAGGACATATTCTTGCCATGATTATTGGAACGGCTATTACTTATGGACTTGGAAGTATTTACTTCATGTATACAATGAAAGCATCACTTCTAAGTACATTAATGACTTGTGTATTACCATTCTTACTTGGTGATGCACTAAAGATTGCAGTCAGCTGCATGATCGCATTTAAATTAGAAAAGATTGTATTAAAAAAGACAGTATTGTCATAAGGAGGATATAAACATGACAACATTTGATAAGGTAAAAGATATTATTGTAGATTCACTTAGCTGTGATGAAGAACAGGTAACATTAGAAGCATCTTTAAAGGATGATCTTGATGCAGATTCATTAGATGCCGTTGAATTAATTATGGCTGTAGAAGATGAATTCGATGTACAAATTCCTGATGAAGAAGCCAACAAGATGGCTACTGTAAAGGACATTGTTGATTACTTAGAAGCAAATGCTTAATTTTTTAAATAAATAGTTTGAATTTCAAAGAAAGAAGGTTTTCTATGGATTTAGTCAGAGAGTTGATGGAAGCTTTTGAACAAGCTGATATCGATAAGATGAAAATTGAAATGGAAGGCGTGAAACTTGAACTTGAAAAGAGTCAACAGGTGCAGGTAACTGCACCTGTCACTGTATCTAGTGAAAGTGCGCCTGTTGTTGTACAAGAAGTAAAGGAAGAAAAACCAGTTATTAGTGGTACAGAAGTAAAGGCCCCTCTTGTAGGAGTTTATTATTCTTCTCCTTCCCCAGATGATCAGCCTTTTGTCAAGGAAGGGTCAAAAGTCACTAAGGGACAGACATTATGTATTATTGAAGCCATGAAGGTCATGAATGAAATTAAAGCACCTGTAGATGGTACTGTCCGTTCTCTATTAGTGAAGGATGAAGATTTAGTCAGCTTTGATCAGACTTTAATGATCATAGAGGAATAGTATGTTTAAGAAGATTTTAATTGCGAATCGTGGAGAAATCGCTGTTCGTATTATTCGTGCATGTAAAGAGATGGATATTTTAACGGTAGCCATTTATTCTACGGCTGATCAGAATACATTACATGTACAGTTAGCGGATGAAGCAGTATGTGTCGGTGGTCCTAAGAGTGCTGATAGTTATTTAAATAAGGAAGCGATTATTACTGCAGCTGTTGAGACAGGATGTCAGGCGATTCATCCAGGTTTTGGTTTTTTATCTGAAAATAGTGATTTTGCAAGACTTGTAGAAACTTGTGGACTTAAGTTTATTGGTCCTAAGGGTGATGTTATTGATGCATTAGGTAATAAGTCTAAGGCAAGAGAAATGATGATTGAAGCAGGTGTTCCTGTCGTTCCAGGATCTAATGGTTCAGTCAATACATATGAAGAATTAAAAGAAGTAGTGAATGAGATTGGTTATCCTGTGCTTATTAAAGCGAGTGCTGGTGGTGGAGGACGTGGTATGCGTAAAGCCTTTAGTGAAGATGAACTAGAGAATGCCTTTATGACTGCCAAGGCAGAAGCCAAAGCATGCTTTGGGGATGATGATATGTATGTAGAGAAACTTGTATTGAATCCTAAGCATATTGAGTTCCAGATTTTAGCGGATGAGCATGGCAATGTGATTCATTTAGGTGAGAGAGACTGTTCTATTCAAAGACGTAATCAGAAAATGATAGAAGAAGCACCATGCAAGGTGCTTGATGCATCTCTACGTTTGAAAATGGGTGAATCTGCAGTCAAAGCTGCACAGGGTGCTGGTTATACCAATGCTGGAACTGTTGAGTTTGTTTTAGATGAACACAACAACTATTACTTTATTGAGATGAATACGCGTATTCAGGTAGAACATCCTATTACTGAAATGGTCACTGGTATTGATCTCATTAAGCAGCAGATTCGTATTGCATCAGGTTTACCTTTAAGCTTTAAACAGGAAGATATTACTTTACAGGGTCATTCTATTGAATGTCGTATTAATGCGGAAGATCCCTTCCATAACTTTAGACCATGTCCTGGTCAAGTAAACTTCATGCATTTACCTGGAGGACCAGGTGTTCGAGTGGATACGATGTTATATACAGGTTATACACTCCCTACTCAATATGATTCAATGGTCGCAAAAGTGATTGTCCATGCCCCTACTCGACTAGAAGCAATCAAGCGTATGAGACGCGCTTTAAGTGAACTTGTGATTGAAGGTATTACGACTAACCAGACATTACAGTTCTATATCCTACATCAGCCCGATTATATTAAAGGACATTTTAATACAAGCTTTATTGAAACACATTTAGATGAGATGGTGAGTGAAAATGGATAGTATCTGGAAGAAAAGAAAACAACAATTACAGGACTTTCGTCGTTATTTAAATAAAGACAACAAAGTCAAGAAGCAGGAAGTGCCTGATGGGTTATATCAGGCATGTCCTAACTGTAATAGTACAATTCGTACACTTGATTTAAAGAATCATTTACAGGTATGTCCACAATGTGGTCATCACCTCTTTATTGATGCTTATGCACGTTTAGATGCGTTGTTTGATCATGGTAAATATAAGGAATACTACACTTCTATGAAATCAGGAAATCCATTAGGATTCCCTGGTTATGAAGAAAAACTTGAGAAGTATGAATATAAGACAGGATTACATGATGGGGTTGTAGTGGCAGGTGGTCGTATTGATCATATGCGTACAATTGTCGTTGTGATGGATCATCGTTTTATGATGGCTTCTATGGGTAGTGTGGCTGGTGAAAAGATTACACGTGCAATTGAAATGGCAACAAGAAAGAAATTACCTTTGATTATTTTCACATCAAGTGGTGGTGCAAGAATGCAGGAAGGCATCTTCTCTTTAATGCAGATGGGTAAAACATGTGCTGCATTAAAACGTCATTTAGATGCTGGACTTCTTTATATTTCTTATTTAACACACCCTACAACAGGAGGTGTCACTGCATCATTCGCAATGCTTGGTGATATTAATATTGCAGAACCAGAAGCTTTAGTTGGTTTTGCAGGACCTAGAGTTATTGAAAGTACTATGAAGACAAAGCTACCTGATGGATTCCAGCGTGCTGAATTCTTAGAAGATCATGGCTTTGTAGATATGATTGTGGAACGTGAGAAGATGCGTGACACATTGGCTTTATTATTACGTATGCATGCATAAGGAGGTTTATATGTCTTTAAAGGAAAAGGAAGAAAAGATTGCGGAGCTAGAAAAGAAGCTTGCAGTCATTAAGAATGATAGAGAAATAGATTCCAGTAAGATTGAAGAAACAATCAATGATTATAAGAAAGAGACATATTCACATCTTTGTGCATATGATCGTGTTTATCTTGCGAGAAAGCCTGAACGTTCTCATATACATGAGTTTATTGATCATGTGTTTGATGAGTTTGTAGAAATGCGTGGTGATCGTTATTTCAAGGATGATCAGGCAATTGTCGGTGGTATTGGGATGTTTAATAACATGCCCGTCACAATTATTGGACATCAAAAAGGAAGAAGTATTGATGAAAATTTAAAGTGTCAGTTTGGTATGGCAAGTCCTGAAGGGTATCGCAAAGGGATGCGTTTAATGAAACAGGCAGAGAAGTTCCATCGTCCTATTATTACTTTTATTGATACTCCGGGTGCTTATCCTGGTATTAGTTCTGAAGAGAATGGTATTGGTGAAGCGATTGGTCAGAGTCTGATGATGATGAGTGATTTAAAGGTTCCTATTATTGTGATTATTACTGGTGAAGGGGGAAGTGGTGGTGCTTTAGCCCTAAGTATCGGTGATCACTTAGCTATGTTAGAGAATGCGGTTTATTCTGTTTTATCTCCTGAAGGTTTTGCATCTATTCTTTGGAAAGATGTGAAAGGAGAACGTATTGAGGAAGCATGTGAAGTCATGAAGATGACAGCTGAAGATTTATATCATTATGGGATTATTGATGAAATCATCAAGGAACCTCTAGGTGGTATGACTACAAATCCTGTCGCTGTATATAGAAATATACGTAAGGTGATTAGAGAACAGTTAGATATTCTAGTCCCAATGGATGTAAATACTTTAATACGCAAGAGATATAACAGATATCGTAAGATTGGAGAATGGAAGAATGGATAAGGGTATTTCTATCATCGATACAGGATATTATGTACCTGAAAATGTACTGACTAATGATGATCTATCAAAGATAGTTGATACTAGCGATGAATGGATTTATCCCCGCACTGGTATCAAGAAACGTCATATATGCAAAGATGAAACACTTATAGATATGGCTTATAAGGCATCTTTAAAGGCATTAAACAACATCAATAAAGAAGATATTGGAATCATTATTGTGGCAACAATGTCTTCTCCCTATAATACCCCTTCTATTGCCTGTCTCTTACAGGAACGTTTAGGTTTAAATAATAATGTATTTGCGTTCGATTTAAACGGGGCATGTAGTGGGTTTGTCTATGCATTATCAGTGGCACGTTCATTACTTTATACAAGTGATAAGCGTTATGCCTTAATTATTGGTGCTGAACAGCTTTCAAATCTCATTGATTGGAAAGATCGTACAACATGCATCTTGTTTGGTGATGGCGCTGGTGCTGTTGTCATAGAGAAAGAAAATAAGTTATTTTGTGATTATCAAGGATCAGAAGGCAATGAAGAAGTGCTTTATGGTTTAAAGAGTGATTATTTACATATGGAAGGTAAAGAAGTATTTAAGTTTGCGACAAGAGTTCTTCCTATGTGTATAGAGAAAGTATTAGAGAAGGCATCACTTACTAAAGATGATATTGATTACTTTGTGGTGCATCAGGCAAATGAAAGAATTATTCGTCATGTCTATAAGAAAATGAAAATAACATCGGATAAGTTTTATCTGAATGTCGATGAATATGGTAATACATCTGCTGCAAGTATTCCTCTTGTACTTGGAGAGATGAATGAAAAGAAGTTATTAAAAAGAGGTATGAAGATACTCTGTGTTGGTTTTGGTGCAGGACTAACTTATGGTGCCAATCTGATAGAGTGGTAAGGAGAAGACTATGTGGTTAAATGAAACATTAAAGATTAAATACCCTCTTATTCAGGGTGGTATGGCTAATATTGCGACAGGTGCTTTTGCGGCAGCTGTATCTAATGCAGGTGGTTTAGGACTTATTGCAGGTGGTGGTATGTCTCCTGAAATGTTAAGAGAAAATATCCGTGAAGCAAAGAAACTTACTGATAAACCTTTTGGTGTTAATTTGATGTTATTACATCCTCAAGCAGGAGAAATGGCTGATATTGTGGTAGAAGAAAAAGTACCTGTTGTTACAACAGGTGCTGGTAATCCAGGTATTTATATTAAGAAATGGAAGGAAGCAGGTATTATTGTGATGCCTGTAGTCCCTAGTGTTGCCCTTGCGAGACGTATGGAAAAAGCAGGTGTGGATGCCGTTATTGCGGAAGGAACTGAATCTGGTGGTCATGTGGGAGAATTGACTACTATGGCTTTAGCACCACAGGTCAAGGCTGCAGTGAATATTCCTGTGATTGTTGCAGGTGGGATTGCGAGTGGTAAACAACTTCTTGCAGCAGTTGCACTTGGTGCTGATGGTGTACAGGTTGGTACTATTCTTCTTGCAAGTACAGAATGTCCTATTCACCAGAACTATAAGAATGCGATTATTAAGGCAAAAGATACTGATACAACAGTAACTGGACGTATTGCTGGAACTCCTGTACGTATCTTAAAGAACAAGATGGCACGTACTTATATTAAGAAAGAAAAAGAAGGAGCCGAAATGATGGAACTAGAGAAGTATACATTAGGTTCTTTAAAACGCGCTGTATTTGAAGGTGATGTAGAAACCGGTTCTTTAATGAGTGGTCAGGTAGCTGGTATGGTGCATGAAGAAAGAAGTCTTAAAGACATCATTGAAGGTTTATTTAAAGAATATGAAGAAGAAAAGAAGCGTGTGATGGAGGTTCATCTATGAAAATAGGATCACATTCTTTATCTCTCCCTTTAATTCAGGGAGGAATGGGTGTTGGTGTTTCCTTAAGTTCTTTAGCTGGAAATGTAGCTAAGAAAGGCGCAATGGGTGTTATTTCTACAGCTCAGATTGGTTTTAAAAAGCCTTCTTTTCTTAAAGATACAAAGAAAGCGAATCTAGAAGCGATTGATGAAGAAATCAAACGTGCTAAAGAGATTTCAAATAATAACGGCATGGTAGCAGTCAATGTCATGGTAGCCTTAAGTGATTATGAACAGCATGTCAGACAAGCTGTTAAAAGTGGTGTAGATGCGATTATTTCTGGGGCTGGTCTTCCTTTAAAACTTCCTGAATATGTGGATGAAAAGACAGCGATTGCGCCTATTGTATCTTCTGGTAAGGCAGCACGTTTGATATTAAACAAGTGGAAACGTCAATATGATCGTACAGCTGACTTTATTGTGATTGAAGGATATAAAGCAGGTGGTCATCTTGGATTTAAGAAAGAAGAATTATTAGAGAATACATGTGCTTCTTTAAAGGATATCTTGAAGGATGTTAAAGAAGTTGTGAAAGGCTTTGAAGAGCTATTTAATCATTCTATTCCAGTCTTTGTAGCTGGTGGCATCTATACTAATGAAGATATTAAAGAGATGTTAGAAGCTGGTGCGGATGGTGTTCAGATGGGTACACGTTTTATTGGTACTTATGAATGTGATGCTTCAATGGAGTATAAGAATTATTTTATTAATGGTAAGAAGGAAGATATCAAGATTGTACAGTCTCCTGTTGGTATGCCAGGACGTGCTTTTATGACACCTTTTATGGAAAAGACACATCCTATCAAGAGATGTTTTAGATGTATTGCGAGCTGTGATATGAAGTCTATTCCTTATTGTATTACTCAAGCTTTAATTAATGCGGTAAATGGTGATTGTGAGAATGGTCTTGTATTTACTGGCACAAACGGATATCGCATCGACAAACTTGTACATGTAAGTGATCTGATTGATGAATTAATGGAGGGTATTGTATGAAACTCGGTTTTATCTATGCAGGACAAGGAACACAATATGTAGGTATGGGACAGTCTTTTTATGAAAATGATGAAGACTGTAAGAACTTATTAGATAATGTAAAGTTAGATTTTGATTTAAAGGATATCATGTTTAATAGTGATGAAAAGACTATTAGTACTACACGTTTTACTCAGCCTGCGATGGTAGCAGTTGCGAATATGGCGACTCTTCTTTTAAAGAAGAATGGTATTACACCTGATTATGTATGTGGTTTATCTTTAGGTGAATACAGTGCTTTAAGTGCAGCAGGTGTATTTGATCCTGAAACAGCAATCCAGGTTGTAAGAGAAAGAGGTCTCGCAATGGAAAAAGCAGCTGAAGGTGTTGAGAGTGCCATGATGGCTATTCTTGGACTTGAACGTGAACCATTACTTGATATATGTGTTGGCTGTGATGGATATGTTTCTATTGCGAACTATAACTGTCCTGGACAGTTAGTTATTGCAGGAGAAAAGAAAGCAGTAGAAGAAGCTGGTCAGAAGGCATTGGATCATTGTGCAAGAAGAGCTGTACCTTTAAATACAAGTGGTCCTTTCCATACAAAATTATTAAAGGATGCAAGTACAAGACTTCATGAAGTATTTAAAGATGTTACATTCCATGAAATGAATGTCCCAGTGATTTTCAATTGTACTGGTAAGGAATTAGAAGATTGCAGTGTACAGGAGATGTTAGAGAAACAGGTCATGAGTCCTGTATATTTTGAAGATAGTATTCGTACTATGCTTAATAATGGTGTGGATACAATTATAGAGATTGGACCTGGTAAGGTATTAAGTGGTTTTGTCCGTAAGATTGATAGAAAAATCAAGACATATCAGGTAGAAGATATGGCTTCTTTGCAGAAGTGTGTGGAGGCATTAAATGAAACTAAGTAATAAGGTTGCCCTTGTCACTGGGGGGTTAAAAGGTATTGGACGTGCGACAGTGATGGAACTTGCCATGCAGGGTGCAGATATTGCATTAAATTATCGTGCAAGTGAAAAGAATAAAGTATTAGCTGAAGAATTAGTAAAAGAACTTAAAGATCTTGGTAGAGATGTATTATGTGTTGAAGGTGATATTTCTCATGAAGAGGATGTAGAAAACATCTTCAAGAGTATCAAGAAGTACTTTGGACATCTTGATATTCTTGTGAATAATGCAGGTATTACAAGAGATCAGTTAATTTTAAGAATGAAAACTGAAGACTTTGATGCCGTTATTAATACAAATCTTAAGGGAACTTATTTATGTATGAAGCAGGCAAGCCGTTTAATGATGAAACAGAAGTCTGGTCATATTATTTCTTTATCTTCTGTCGTAGGTGTGATTGGTAATGCCGGACAGGTTAACTATGCAGCAAGTAAAGCAGGTGTCATTGGTATGACAATGTCTCTTGCAAGAGAATTAGGTCCTAGAGGTGTGACTGTGAATGCAGTAGCTCCTGGATTTATTGAAACTGATATGACAGAAGTATTAAGTGATGAAGTAAAAGAAGGTTTAAAGGCATCTATTCCTTTAGGAACACTTGGACATGTAGAGGATGTTGCAAAGACAATCGCATTCCTAGCAAGTGATGATGCAAAGTATATTACAGGACAGACCATTCATGTAGATGGTGGAATGGCTATGTAAGGAGGAGCTTATGACAAAACGTAGAGTAGTAGTTACAGGTATAGGAACTATTAATCCTATTGGACATAATGTAGAAGAAACATGGAAATCTATTGAAGAAGGTAAGTGCGGTATTGCGCCTATTTCTTTATTTGATACAAAAGGTATGAAGGTCACTCTTGCAGGTGAAGTCAAAGACTTTGATGTCACAAAGTATATTGATAAAAAAGAAGCGAAGAAGATGGACCGCTTTATTCAGATGGGTATGATTGCATCAAAAGAAGCAATGCTTGATAGTGGTCTTGATATCAACAATATTGATTCTCATCGTTTTGGAGTGATTGTATCAAGTGGTATTGGTGGTTTAGGTTCTATCGAAAAGAACTATCAGACAGGAGAAAAGAGAGGTTTTGATAGAGTATCTCCTTTCTTTATTCCTATGACTATTTCTAACTTAGCAGCTGGTCATATTGCGATTGCTTATCATGCACAAGGGTTATGTACCTGCCCAGTAACTGCATGTGCAGGTGGTACAAATGCGATTGGTGATGCATTTAGAAATATTCGTGATGGTTATCAGGATGTCATGATTGCAGGTGGTTGTGAAGCATCTGTGACTCCTTTAGGTATTGGTGGATTTACTTCTATGAAGGCTTTAAGTGATGCCACTGATCCAAACCGTGCTTCTATTCCTTTTGACAAAGAAAGAAATGGATTCGTCATGGGTGAAGGTGCAGGTATTCTTATTCTTGAAGAATTAGAACATGCCTTAAAGAGAGGTGCGCATATTTATGGTGAAATGACTGGTTATGGTGTAAGCTGTGATGCCCATCATATTACTGCCCCACTTCCTAATGGTGAAGGTGGTGCTTATGCCATGCAGAATGCATTAGATGATGCAGGTATCAGTTATGATGTGATCGATTATATTAATGCACATGGTACTTCTACTCATTTAAATGATTTATGTGAAACTGAAGCGATTAAATCAGTATTTAAGGAACATGCATACAAGCTTGCGGTAAGTTCTACTAAAGGTCATACAGGGCATTGTTTAGGAGCTGCAGGGGGTATTGAAGCAGTACTATCAGTATTGGCCTTAAAGCATAACTTTATTCCTCCTACTTTGAATTATCAGGTAAAGGATGAAGAATGTGATTTAAATGTAGTACCAAATATTGGTGTTAAGAAAGATCTTCATTATGTCATGAGTAATTCATTAGGTTTTGGTGGACATAATGCAAGTATTATATTCAAGGAGTATGACAATGGAACTAAATAGTAATGAAATCGCGAAAATTAATCCTCATCGTTATCCATTTGCGCTTGTAGATCGTATTACTGATTATAAGCCAGGAGAATATGCGAAAGGCATTAAGTGTGTCAGTGTAAATGAAATGCAGTTTATGGGACATTTCCCTGAGCATCATGTGATGCCAGGTGTATTGATTGTAGAAGCTTTAGCACAGACTGGATGTATTGCGATATTAAGTCAGGAAGAACATCAAGGTAAGATTGTCTTCTTTGCAGGAATCAATAAATGTAAGTTTAAAGGACAGGTCATTCCTGGAGATGTGATGGAATTAGAATGTACACTCACAAGAATGAGAGGTAAGATCGGTATTGGTGAAGCAAAAGCAACAGTCAATGGTAAAACTGTTGTACAGGCTGAACTCACTTTTGCGATAGGTGACTAATGAAATATATAGAATTTGAAGAAATTGATTCTACTAATACGTATATTCATGATCATTATCAGGAATTAGATGATGATACAATTGTCCGTGCACATTATCAGACTCATGGTCGAGGACGTTCTAATCATATCTGGGAGGCAGATAAGAATGAACAGCTTCTCTTTAGTTATTATATGAAACAGAACGTGGATCCTTTAAAAGTGTCTGCCATTATGGCTTATGCGATTGTGACAGTTCTAAGAATGAAACAGATCAATGCATTCATTAAGTGGCCAAATGATATATATGTAAATAATCAGAAGATTGCAGGTATTCTTGTAGAGACGATTTATGAGAATACTTTACAGGGTATTATTATTGGGACAGGTCTCAATGTAAGTAAGGGTTCTTATTATTCTCTATCTGATGTGATAAATCATCCTATTGATAAAGAAAAGCTGATGTTAAATATTATTGATACATTTAAAAATATGCTTCATATGCCTTTTGCATCTTTATTAGATGGCATGAATCGTCATTCTTATTTAAGAGGTAAGACAATTCCCTATAAAGAGTATGGTTTAGTGAAATTCTTATATCTAGATGAGAATTGTCATCTTGTGATAGAGGATGAAAACAAGAAAAAACATACGATTCTCTTAAATGAATTATCATTAGGTCGTATATAATCAGTCTTCTCAAATATGTGATAAAATTGTAGAATAGAGTCAAGGAGTGGAATTATGGACGCGAAAAAGAATAATTTAATGGATTCTATTAATACAGTTTTTAAACTCGCCATTAAAGTACAGGAAGATTATATTAAGTATAGTCCTTTTCCTGAATTATCAATGAATGAAATGCATATTATAGAGGCTGTAAGTAAGCAGCAGTTTCCTACTATGACAAATGTTGCAAAGACATTAAAGGTAACTGTAGGAACATTAACTACTAATGTGAAGACTATTGTGAATAAAGGTTTTCTTACAAGAGAACGTTCTTCTGCAGATCATCGTGTCACATATCTACGTATTACTGATAAGGGATATCAGGCATTAGAGGTTCATAACCAGTTCCATAGGGATTTATCTGAACTTTATAGTCAGCATATTCCTGATGAAATGATTGGCTGGGTATATGATACAATAGAGAACGTCATAGAAGACTTAAAAGAATACCAGAAAAAACTTAACAAATAATATAACCCCCTATAGAAGTTAATTCTTCTATAGGGGGTTCTTTTAACTTAATTTATTTCATTTTAACTTTGCGAATGTTAATGTGTAAATTTTTAAGTTAAATAAAAAAATCCTCCAGATGATATATCTAGAGGATATTCATAAGATGTGCCCACCTTCAAGTAATAGATATATTACTCGAAGCAGCAAAATAAATAATATGAGTATAAACCACGCTTTGAATTCTTTCATGCCCTTAACCTCTTAAAAGAGATTATATCAGGCAGTTATGGAATTATTGTGTATTTATCAATATTTTTAGATATTGTAGCCATGATCCATAGGACCACTTCCCTGACCTAAATCTAACATAGCACCTATCGCACCAGAAAGATATGTTTTAGCATTTTTAACTGATTCTTCTAGTGTATAGCCTTTTGCTAAGTTGGATGCAATCGCACTTGATAAAGTACATCCTGTACCATGTGTATTACTGTTGTCTATTCTATGTCCTTTAAACCAAGTACCCTTTTCACCATTGTATAGGTAGTCATTGGCATCATTTAATTGATGTCCACCTTTGACTAATACAGCGCAATGATATGTGTCATAGATCTTCTTAGCCGCTATTTCCATATCTTCTACAGTCTTAACTTCCATATCAGTGAGTACTTCTGTTTCTGGAATATTAGGAGTAATGACTTCAGCAATAGGAAGTAATTCTTCCTTTAATGTAGAAATAGCTTCATCACTAATAAGCTTTGCGCCACTTGTCGCAACCATGACTGGATCTACCACAATATGCTTCGCATCATAATGTTTCAACATTTCTACAATAGTATGAATAAGTGCTTTAGAAGACACCATACCAATCTTAACAGCTTCAGGATAGATATCATCAAATACAGCACGAATCTGGCTTTCTAAGAACTTTGGAGTAACATCCATAATATCTGTCACACCCGTTGTATTCTGGGCTGTGAGGGCTGTAATAGCGCTCATACCAAATACTTTATTAGCAAGCATTGTCTTTAAGTCTGCTTGTATTCCTGCACCACCACTAGAGTCACTACCGGCAATAGTTAAACATGTATGCATTGTTTCATAAAGTGCATCTACACGCTTCTTTAAATCAATAGTAGCCTGTTTGATATTCTTCTGACCAAATAAAGCACTAATAACCGCAATACCATCAATACCTGTATCTTTAAGTAATAAGCAGTTATCATAACTAATTCCACCAATGGCTACCATTGGAAGATCCACTGTTTCAGTCATTTCTTTTAAACGCTTGATACCTAATACTTCTGCATCATCTTTAGAAGATGTAGGGAAAATAGCTCCTACACCTAAATAGTCTGCACCTTGTTCTTTCGCAATTCTTGCTTCTTCTATAGTATGTGCACTCACACCAATGATCTTATCTGGTCCAAGAATTTCTCTTGCCTTCACACATGCCATATCATCCTGACCTACATGAACACCATCTGCATCTATTTTCTTAGCAAGCATGACATTATCATTAATAATAAATGGTACATCAAATAAACAACATAGTTCTTTAATATTCTTTGCTTCTTCATAGAAAGAGGCTTCATCTAGGTCTTTTTCTCTTAGCTGAAGACAAGTAGCACCACCCATTAAAACATCTCTTACCTGCTCATATAGAGTCTGTTCTCCTGTCCAATGACGATCAGTCACAGCATAGAGTCTCAACATATCATTATTGAACTTCATATTTACCACTCTTTTCTAATTCTTCATCAGTCATATTGAATAATGCATCAATTAAATAAGTACGAAGTGTTGCATTACCTTCGCCTTCTTTTAATTTAGATGCACCAATTTCACCCGCAATACCCATGGACATAACAGCTGCCGCAGCACTATCTACACTATTTTCTACTGTTAGGAAACAGCCTAAGATACCTGATAACATACATCCTGTACCAGTAATAGCACTCATCTCTTTGCATCCATTATTGATCATATAGCACTTATTACCATCTGTGACATAATCTACAAGACCAGTCACAATAATAATAGTATTGAGTTCTTTTGCGAATGCTTTGATATCATCAATGAGATCATGTGAGTTCTTCTGATCTTCTGCAGATGCATCAACACCTTTAGTATGACCTGTACCAGCCATTAAAGTCTTGATTTCTGAAATATTCCCTTTGATAGCATCAAAATGAATCTGTTCTAATAGTTCTTTACATGTATTAGTACGTAAATCAGTCGCACCAGCACCTACTGGATCTAATACAGTAATATGCTTACATGCATTAGATGCCTTACCTGCTTCAAACATAGAAGCAATCTTCACCTGATTAAGAGTCCCAATATTAATATTTAATGCATTACTGATAGAAGTCATCTGAGCCACTTCTGTGATCTCATCTGACATAATAGGACTGCCTCCAATGGCAAGAATCGCATTGGCTACATCATTCACTGTTACATAGTTAGTGATGTTGTGTACTAATGGTTTTACTTCTCTTAATTTCTTAATGTAGTTCATATTCTTTTCCTCCATAAAAAAGAGCACGCTGAAAGAAGGTGCTCATAAAATTCCTACGTTGGCATTATCCAAATCAGGTTTCATGGTCAAGACTTATGTCTACTCTCAGCAAATTAGCTCCCATTTCAATTATAATAATATGTTAAAACAATCAGTTATGAAATACAAGGGATTTCATGACTATATACATATTTACTACTCTATCCTAGAGTATTATAATATACACATCATTCTGTTATAGCTTCCCAAAATATATGAGATACTAATGAGCTTCCCCTCATCAAATTCTCTTCTATAATGGAATGTAATCTACCATTTTGGTAGATTTTTTATTTTTAGGCATAAAAAAACACCGAATACTTCGGTGTTTGCATTCAGAATGGTGCGGGTGACAGGACTTGAACCTGCACGCCGAAGCACTAGATCCTAAGTCTAGCGTGTCTGCCAATTTCACCACACCCGCATCAAGATGGTGACTCGCAGGGGATTTGAACCCCTGACCCTCTGATTAAAAGTCAGATGCTCTGCCATCTGAGCTAGCGAGTCACTAATGGTGCCGACTAGAGGACTTGAACCCCCAACCTACTGATTACAAGTCAGTTGCTCTACCAGTTGAGCTAAGTCGGCAAAAAAATGGTGGAGGTTAACGGGCTCGAACCGCTGACCCTCTGCTTGTAAGGCAGATGCTCTCCCAACTGAGCTAAACCTCCATATATGGTGACCGGTACGGGATTCGAACCCGTGAATGCATGCGTGAAAGGCATGTGAGTTAACCGTTTCTCCAACCGGCCACTGGCGCTTGAAGAGGGATTTGAACCCCCGACCGATCGGTTAACAGCCGATTGCTCTACCGCTGAGCTATTCAAGCACTTCAGAATGCTTGTTTATATTACCATGCAGATACACCTTTTGCAACCCTTTTTTTGAAAAAATTGCATTTTTTTGTGTTTTTTTATTATGTTTAGCTGTTTTAAGACAAAAAAATAAGATTTTGCTAGGCAAAATCTTATTCGTAGATACCACCGTGACCCCATTTTTCAAATTCAGAGATAGTAACATACTGATTTGAAGCAGGAATCTTTGTAATTTTCACTAAAGCTTTAGTAAGTTCAGCTACAAACTGTTCCTTCTGTTCATCTGTATAATGACCTTTTAAGTATAATGTGATCATCATACAATTTGCTTCCTGGCCTTTAAAATAAATAAGCTGATTGTCTTCAATATGAATCATGAATGTATCTACTGATTCACCAGGAAATACTGTGATTAACTTTCCTACAGTAGTTTTTAATTCAACTTCCTGAGAAAGAGTCAATGTCTTGTTTGTACGTAATGCTAAATATGGCATAATTCATTCTGCCACTCAAAATGTGATTAAATATACTCACATCGAGATAATGTAAGTTCTCACGAACATTACTTACTATTTCATTGTGTATGCTTTCGATTGACAAACGTCATATCTACTCACAAGTTCAAGTACACTTCATAGTCGTAAATTCCCGAAATAGCCTTCGGTACATACCTACGTTTGCGTTTGTTTATGCAACTTCGTAAGTGGTAGCATCTCTCAGATTAAGTGCAGCATTGAAATCTCTGTCTTCGATATAGCCACAGTCACATTTGAAAACTCTATCTGAAAGCTTTAAATCTTTTTTGATATGCTTGCAGCAATGACATGTCTTAGATGATGGGAACCATCTATCTGCTACTCGAAGTTCAATTCCGTTCTCCTTGCATTTAGCTTGGAGCTTTGTTTTAAATTCATAAAACTTCTGCGAAGCAACTGCCTTTGAAAGATGCTTGTTCTTCATCATTCCTGATACGTTTAGATCTTCAATCGTTATATAAGATGGCTTGGTTTTCACTATCTCTGCGATTGTCTTATTGATGTAATCAGTACGAATATTGTCTATTCTATGATGAAGTTTCTGTATCTTAAGCCTCTGTTTCTGTATATTTCTTTTTTGAGTGGACTCTCCTTTCTTTAGATTTTCATACTTTCGAGAAAGACTTCTCTGTTCTCGAACAAGCTTTTTTTCAAGCTTCTTTAATTTTGCAGATTTATTGATGTTCTTATAAGTTTTTCCGTTAGAGACAATCGCAAAGTCCTTTAATCCAAGGTCAATACCGATTCCTTCACTGGAATTATTGGCTGACGTTTTGTCTGGGATTTCTATAAGAACTGAAACATAGTATCTATCAGCTTTTATTGAGACATGACCGCTCTTAATTACGTTTCCATCTTTTGTAGTTGGAATATATCCTTTCTCTTTGATGCGTACCCAGCCAAGTGACGGAATCTTGAGTCTGTGTCTTTCACAGTGGCAATCTTTTGGATTATTCCTTACAAAATACATTTTCACATCAGATCTGCCTTTCTTCTTAAATTTTGGAAAGGCACTCTTGTGATTAAAGAATCTTTTAAATGCGGTCTGTCCGTCATTTACTGCCTGTGTTACCGATTTTGAATAAGCTTCCTTGATCCAGGAATATTCTGGATGACTCGGAAGATACTCATTGTTAAGCCATACTCTAAACTGGCTGCTGCTCATAAACTTTTTTCCATTTTCATGAAGCTCCTTATTATGAGCAAGATAGAAGTTATAGATAAATCTGCAAGTACCTATTGTTTTACGAATCCTGACTTTCTGCTCCTCTGTCGGATTTATTTCCGTCTTGAAGCTCTTCAGCAATTTCCTCATCCCTTTCTATCTGTTTTTTTTATACTTACGAAGCCCATACAGCCTGCATGAGAACACATGGAGTATTGAAACAATATCCTCATGAGTTCTCCATCTGATTTCTAATCTAATTATAGAACAAATAGAAAATTTATGCATCAAGTTCAGCTTCATGAACACCGTTTATTAGGCGTTAAAAAAATTTTCACTAACCTGTGGTCTGAGGGTATTCAAATTATGGTCTTGATTTTCCGTTCCATTACTTCATCTAATAAATCGTTACACGGTTTGCATAATCTTCAATACACTGGTCTACAATAATTCTTTTGCATTATAAAACTATCTTAAAAATGTAACTTAATTTAGTAAATGATGATTATAAGTATAATAATTCCTATTAGTTGGGGTTCGGTTTGCCTTTAAAGTTCCTTCTCTATCTCAACGTTATAATATCTTAACAGATACGCCTAAAAGTCAATAAAATCCGTTGGTTTAAAATTTGTGATATTTAATGTATTCATTTTAATACTCCCTTTATGAGCATATTTAAACACATTCAAACACAATGGTCGATATATTCAGTTACTTATAGTTCCCTCCTTTACAATTCATGTTATACCTTAGTATACAACTTTTTTTGATTTTTTACTACATTTATGACTTTTATATTAAATTATGATCTAAACAGTAGTGATACACACCATCTTCTGCTACAGATAAACATATATCATCCGCAATAGCCTTCACATTATCAGTCGCATTCCCCATTGCAACTCCTGTTCCTACTGCTTCTAACATCTCTATATCATTTGTTCCATCACCAAACGCAATGGCTTCATTAGGACTGAAATGATAATACTCTAATACCTTATGTATACCATTACCCTTTCCACCACCTGCTGGAATAATATCTACCGCCCTATTCCACCACGCTGTAATCTGGGCTCCTTCTACATTCTTCATTAATGCATCATATTCATTCTCATATCCACCACACATGATCTGATAGATATCTTCATTCACAAATGTATCAAAGTCTTCTGATACATTCACTTTCTGTTTAGAGAATGCATAATAATCATCTAAATCTTGATCTGTGCCATTGGCTTTACTATCATCTTTACTTGCAAGAGAGACATATCTATTAATAGAAGATGCATTCTCTATGATTCTTAATACATCTTTGTGCGGGATAGGATGACTATATAAAACATGTCCTTCCTTATCAAAACAATAAGACCCATTAAAAGAAAGTATGGCATCAAAAGTCACTCCTTCAAAAGTAGGTACACTTAAAGGATGTCTTCCTGTCGCAATACATACCTTTATATTATTAGCCTGTAATCTCTGTAATGTTTCTATAGTAATATCAGAAACACTGCGTGTTTCCATATTGCTTAAAGTTCCATCAATATCAAAAAATGCAATCTTAATCATAACAAATCCTCCATGGATCCATTCTAACACAAAAAGAGAGGTTAACCCTCTCTTAGTCTAACTGTTGACAGAAATCTTTCAGAACTTTATATGATTCCTCTAGTGCTTTCTGCTCATCTTCTTTCATATTTATTTCTACTATTTCTTTAGCTCCTGTCTTATCAATAATAGTAGGAACACTTAAGAAGATATCATTCATACCATACTGCCCATCTAAATGTACAGATACTGGATAAATTCTATTTTCATTAAAGAGAATAGATTTTACGATAGCTGTAGTTGCTGCCGCAATACCATAACATGTATTCCCTTTACGGTTAAAAATCTGCCATCCATCTTCAATAACAGCATGTCTTAATGTTTCCTTAGTGGCATCCTTAGTACGTTCTGCATTATCCTTTAATACATCTTCTACACTCTTACCACCAATAGTTGCACTAGACCATGTTACCATTTCTGAATCTCCATGTTCACCACATACATATGCTGATACACTCTTTGCATCTAAATGATACATATCAGCTAAACGACAAGATAATCTTGCACTATCAAGAGTTGTACCACTACCAATTACCTGGTTCTTTGGTAAACCTGATTCCTTCCAAGTAATATAACTCATAATATCTACTGGGTTAGATACAACAATAAAGATACCATTGAATCCTGAAGCCATTGTAGAACTTACAATAGACTTAATAATCTTAATACTTGGTGCTAACATCTGTAAACGATCATGAGAATCTTTAGGCATTGGTGCTGATGCTGTAATAATGACTACGTCTGCATCCTTACAATCAGAATAATCACCTGCTTTTACTTTAATATTTCTATTCATGAAGTAAACTGACTGCTGCATATCTAATGCTTCACCATATGCTTTTTCTTTATTAATATCTATTAATACAATCTCTTCACAAAGTCCCTGATTAATAATTGAGTAGGCAGTTGTAGCACCTACATTACCTAAACCAACAATAACTACTTTAGAATCCTTAAAACTCATATTAGTTTTTCCTCCTTGAATTGTTAATATTGTAGCACAACTGTCTGATCAAATGTATAATAATTACCAAGAGAGGTTAATTATGAAAACTAAAGTACTATTAAAAAAAGGTGAAGGCCGTACTATTAATGCAGGCGGCTTATGGATTTATGACAATGAAATAAAAGAGATACATGGACATTTCAAGAATGGGGATATTGTAGATGTATATGCCCATAATGAGTATCCGTTAGGAAGAGGTTATATTAACCAGAATTCTAAGATTAGAATTCGTTTAATGACTAGAAATATTAATCAAGAGATTGATTCTGATTTCTTACGTATGAGATTACAGAATGCCTGGGATTATCGTAAAAAGACAGTGGATACTTCTAGTTGTCGTATTGTGTTTGGAGATGCTGATTTCTTACCAGGTTTAGTAATTGATAAGTTTGAAGATGTATTAGTTGTACAGTCTCTTGCATTAGGTATTGATGCGTTTAAGGAAGAGATTGTAGAACTTATGAAGGATATTCTACTACAGGATGGCATTACTATTAGAGGTGTATATGAGCGTAGTGATGCCAAGGAACGTACTAAGGAAGGCATGGAAAGAGTCAAAGGATTTATTGGTGAACCTTTTGATCCTCATATTGATATTGTAGAGAATGGTGTTAAGTATCATATAGATGTCGCAGAAGGACAGAAGACTGGTTTCTTCCTTGATCAGAAATATAATAGACTAGCAATACAGAAATTATGTAAAGATGCAAAGGCATTGGATTGTTTTACTTATATTGGTACTTTTGCACTCAATGCTGGTATTGCAGGGGCTCAAAGTGTTTTAGGTGTGGATGCATCTCAATTTGCGGTAGATCTTGCAAATGAGAATTCTAAGTTTAATGGTTTAGAAGATACTGTTAAGTTTGAGTGTCATGATGTATTTGATTTTTTACCAGAATTAGAGGCTCAGGGAGAGTTATTTGATATGGTTATATTAGATCCCCCTGCTTTCACAAAGTCTCGTGCATCTATTAAGAATGCGATTAAAGGCTATCGTGAGATTAATATGAGAGGTATGAAACTAGTAAAAGATGGTGGATATCTGGCTACATGTTCATGTTCTCATTTTATGGATTATGATACATTTACTAAAACTATTGGACAGGCTGCAAAGCTCGTACATAAGAGATTAAGACAGGTAGAATTTAGAACACAGGCTGCAGATCATCCTATTTTGTGGAATGGTGATGAGAATAGCTATTACTTGAAATTCTATATCTTCCAGGTTGTTGATGAAAAGTAATGAATAGAAAAAAAACGTTAATGCTTGATTTATCTAAAGAAACAGCAGAAAATCGGAATTTGAAGCGGAGGTATGTATTATGAATATAGGATTTTGGTCGTGTATAATTTTGGTAATACTATTTCTGATTATAGGTGTGTTATTTGCGATTTTTAAGGAAAAAGCAGCAAAATTTGTTTCAGGATTTAATTCATTTTCTAAAGAAGAACAGGCATTGTATGATAAAGCTCATATCTCTCGTGATATAAGAAATCAGTGCTTTATGTGGGCTATTATAATGTTGGCAGGAGCATTATTATCCTGCTTTTTAACCCCATATATAGCTATACCAACCTATATTATTTGGTTAGTTCTGTTTTTTAGAGAAGTCCACTTTGATAATCATAAAGCGTTTGAAAAATATTTATTAAAATAAATTCCAGGTTATAGATAAAAAGTAAGAAAGGATGATGACTCGTTTGGTCATCATCCTTATCAGTTATAACTTACATTTTTGGTTATTTTCTCTATTTTGTCAGTTATAACTGACAAAATATGGATTTACATACGAAAGAAATAGAAAGACTTATATAAAAGAACCTTATAACGGAATATGGAAGATTCCTTCTGACTTATATAAGAGTATAAAGATTAATATAGTTTTAAACTATATATAACTGTATATTATATGTATTTCTCAATGGTCAAGGTAGTTGTTATAATACAATCACTAACCAAGGAGGAATAAGAAATGGGAAATGTACCTTTTAGATATGATTTTGTAGGAAGTTTTTTAAGACCACAGGCTCTTAAGGATGCTAAGGAAGCATTGGATAACGGACAGTTATCTCAGGAAGATTATGATCACATTGTAGATGAAGAAGTTGTAAAAGTAGTTAAGAAACAAAAAGAATTAGGATACCATGTAATTACTGATGGAGAATTCAGAAGAACATTCTGGCATTTAGATTTCATGTGGGGATTTGAAGGTGTTGAACATAAGAATACTGGTAATGGTGTAAGATTTAATGGTGAACTTGCAGTATTGGATGATACTTATCTTGTAGGTAAAATTAAGGCAAAAGCACATCCTTTTGTGGAATACTTTAAGTTTTTAAAACAGTTTGAAGATGAAAACACAGTGGCTAAGTATACTATTCCAGCCCCTGCACAGACATTCCAGCAGATGATTGTACCTGCTAACTTTGAAACTACAAGAAAGTTTTATGCCACAAATGAAGAACTCATTCATGATATTGGTGTGGCTTATCAGGACGTCATTAAACAGTTCTATGATGCAGGATGTCGCAATCTACAGTTAGATGACTGTACTTGGGGTGCGATTGTAGGAGATGCCGCAAAACAGAGATATGAATCTTTAGGACTTGATTTGGAAGAAGTAAAGGCTGAATTACTTGCAGTCAATAACCTTGCATTAGAAAATAAACCAGAAGATATGGTGATTACATCACATATCTGTCGTGGTAATTACCATTCTACATTCTTTGCGAAAGGTCCTTATAATTCTGTAGCTGATTATGTATTTGCGAAAGAAAATGTGGATGCTTTATATCTAGAATATGATGATGAAAGATCTGGAGGATTTGCACCTCTCGCAAAAGTATCAGAAGATAAAAAGGTTGTATTAGGGTTGATTACAACTAAGACACCTGAATTAGAAGATAAAGAAACAGTGATTAAGAGAATTCATGAGGCTGCTAAGTTTATTCCACTAGATAGACTCTATTTAAGTCCACAATGTGGATTCGCTTCTTGTGCAATCGGTAATAAACTCACTGAAGAACAGCAGTGGGCTAAATTAAAATTAGTCAAAGAAATTGCGGAAGAGGTATGGGGATAAGAACTTCGAAAGAAGTTCTTTTTTCATACATAAAAAGAAGTAAGATCACTCTTACTTCTTATATCATTGAACAGCCGCCTCTGTTGCCACCACGTTTATCATCTACTTCGTAGTGGGCATTGAATTCTCTGTTGATTTCATCTAATTCCTTTAAACCATCAATATATGCATCATACATAGAAATGATTCCCTGTGAACAGCCATCACATAAACCATCTACTATACCTAATGCATCATTCACAATTTGTTCTCTCTGTTCTCTTGTTGTATTCTTGATTAAAATATCTTCTTTGATCATAGTAACCCCCTGTATTGTCCTTTGTCCTTATTTTTAAATCTAATTGCATTCACAGGACAATGATGTAAACATCTTAAACACATCATACACTGTTCTTTCTTGAATGTCACATGCTCTTTCATTTCTATCGCCTGTTCAGGACATTCTTTCGCACATAAGCCACAATGAATACAAGATTCATCAATAGTGAGGTTATATGTTTTTCTTACCTGTTTATATTGAAACGAACAGGCCTTATTAATAAAAACTGGAACTGTTCCTTTCAAGTAGTCCCCTATTCTTCTTTCCTTGATCTGTGTTATGATTTCTTCTATTTGAGGATCTATTTGAGATTCTATCTTTTCATTTTTAGATGCATCATACATAGGAATATATGTATCCACCATTTTCACACCATACATGGCATAAAAACCTGTCCCCTTTTTCTGCATGATCTTGTTGGCCTCTTTTCCAATATTACCTGGTTTACCACCATAAGTGACTACAAAATACAAATATGATTTGGAAGAGACAGACAATCTTTCTAAGAAATCCTTCACAATATCAGGTAACCCAAAGAAATAAACAGGTGTGACTATACCAATCATTTCATCCTGTTTAATACCTTGAGCTGATTCAATAGATTGCATTGTATCCTGTAAGGACTTTGAAAGTACTTCTGCCACATAGTGACTATTTCCTGTTCCACTAAAATAATAAATCATAGTTTTCTCCTTTGAAAAAAGGAAACGCATTGCGTTTCCTTATGGTCTCATTCCTAATCCACCTTCAAGAGTGATTGTTTCACCAGTCATATATTTGAAGTCTGGAGAAGTTAATTGTACAACAACACGTCCGATTTCTTTTTCATTGTCACCAAAATGTCCCATAGGTGGTGTATGAACATTGGCCTTGAAAGCTTCTGGATAAGCTTTTTCAAACTTTTCAAGCTGTGCAGTCCAAGCAAGTGGGCATACAACGTTTACGTTGATACCATCTGCAGCCCATTCAGTTGCAGCAACACGTGTTAAACCACGGATACCTTCTTTTGCAGCTGCATAAGAGCACTGACCTTTGTTTCCGAATAATCCAGCACCAGATGCGAAGTTGATAACTGAACCTTTTGTTTCTTTTAAGTATGGATAACATGCTTTCATATAATAGAATGCTGCATATAATCCTGAATACATAGCTAAATCAAACTGTTCCGTAGTATGTTCTGCAAGAGATACACCAGATGCACTTGCCTGCGCATTATTGACTAATGCATCAATATGACCAAACTTTTCAATTGCCTTTTCAACAACTGCTTTTACTACTGCTTCATTATCAGCACCTGCATTCACATCAGCCTGTACTGGAAGAACTTCTACATTATAAAGTCTTTCAATTTCTTCTTTTGCATCTTCTAGTTTCTTTAGGTTACGTCCAGTGATGACAATATTTGCGCCTTCTTTCGCAAATGCTGTTACGATACCATAACCAATTGAACCACATGTTCCATCTTCAAGTACTGCACGTCCACCACCAGTCACAATGACAGTCTTACCTTCTAAAAAGCCCATATTATTTACCTTCTTTCTTTTAATTTAAAAGCGTTAATATAATTATACATGAATTAATTATAAATGTGTGAAATATGATATATATTAATTAATTCCTTTGTCTACTTCATTCTTGCTTGGAATGCTGAACATTTCATTACTGATGATATTTTCAGGATCATCCACACCCTGATTCAACAACATGATCAGTGATACCCAGACAAAGATATCATAAGGGTTGAAATACTTATTCTTTTCTAGGAAACGGAGCTTTGACTGTGCAAAGTTTACGATGTTATCTCTATTTTCTATAATAAATTCATCGAGTTCATGAACATACATATAGCCTAGATTATGGAATCTTTTTACAACTCTTAATTCAGATATAATATAAGGCTCTTCTTTGATTGATACATTGAACTGTTCACAGATAATCTGTGTTAATTCACTCATAATAGGAGAATCATGATAATAAGTCATGAGAGAGTTATAGTTCAAGTCTGTCTTTAACACCTTCTCTATATGATCAATACCCCTATTGTATTCTTCTATATCATCTCTTATATTCACAAATTCTTCATCTAGAATTTCTAGAGTTGCACTCAGTCTTGTGAGTCTTCTACGAATATCCTTAGGAATTTCATATTGTGACTTATAACCTAGACCATGTTCTACTTCAGCCCAAGAATGCTGGAGAATAGTTCTTATCTGTATTTCAAAGACAATATGACGATAATCTGAGTATTCAATCATATTTAGTCTTGCTTCATTATATTTTACTAATAAATGAAGAGAGTTATAACCGAAATCAATACGGTCATCATAGTTCTTCTTTCTCTTATCATTGTATTCCACAATATCAAAATTCTGTTTAATTAATTTATATATGACATCAATATCTGATTCAAACAATGTAATAATACGGCATGCAACGATATCTGTAATATCATTAACATCCTTGTACTTATGTTTTAAACAGATCTTACGTCTTAATGCATCTTCTGTTTTAATACGTATCGCAAAATTAGAAATCTTTATATTATTCTTTGTAATGATATTTTCAATAATATCTGTAATATCATGTTTTAATGAACGATAAAGACTCTGATTGTCATAATATTGCTGGATGATATGATTTTCGATTCTTTTATCCATCTTTTACACCTCTTAACTATCATATATATGATACATTAACTTAATATGAAGAAAAAGCGAAAGATTAATTCTTTCGCTTTTAATGGTTAGTCTTACACATATTCATTAGTTAATTTTTTCTGCCTGTATATAATCGTCCAATATTCATTCCTATTTTTTGTGCAAATGCACATTTTTATGTAATACACTGAAACATGCTGCACTCACAACACTCTATTAAATCAAAAAAACGCCAGAACTGGATATCAAAATCCTATACCGACGTTTTTGACCACAATTGTCCTATTAACTTTTCACTTTAGTTCTTTCGCTTTTGATAGTTTCTTAAGTAATATATACCAGCAACACCCACAACAATAAATACTATAGATGTAAGTTGGGCCATACGGATAGGACCTAACATAAGTGAGTCAGTACGTAATCCTTCCACAAAGAATCTCACAATACCATAACCGATAAAGTAAGAGAAGAACTGTTCACCTGTACATTGTGCTTTCTTCTTAACTACAAGAATAATCACAAGAAAGACAATCAAGTTTCCTACTGATTCATAAAGGAATGTAGGATGATGATAAGCCCCCTCAATATACATATTATTAATAATAAATTGAGGAAGATGTAATAGTTTGAGGAATTTTAATGAAACAGCTGAACCAAATGCTTCATGGTTAAAGAAGTTTCCCCAGCGACCACATGCCTGCGCAATGAGTACACCTGGCATAATCGCATCACCTGCCACCAAGAAAGGAATATCCTTCTTTTTAAAGAAGTAATAGCTATAGATGAGTGCTGCTATGATTCCACCTTGTATCGCAAGCCCACCATGCCATATCGCAATAATTTCTTCAGGATGAGACATATAGAGTTCTTTCCACATGAAGATGACATACCAGATACGGGCACCGACAATTCCTGTCATGAGTACTCCAAAGAAGTAATCTGATAAAATTTCAGAACTATAGCCTAATTTCTTAAAATTATACTGACCTAGCATGTAGGCGATGAATGCACCAATAATGATACATACTGCATACATATGAATCTGCAGACCACCGATTTTAAGAAATATATTATATTCTGGAAAGAATTGCATAACTTACACCTGCTTACTTTTAATGTTTTCAAGGATTCTATTCACAAATTCTTTACTTGAATCAAATCCAGAATCCTTAAGCTGCATATTCATGACAGCCGCTTCAATAATAACTGACATAGAACGTCCACCAGTTACTGGTACAACGATCTTAGGAATAGGAACTGAAAGAATATCTTCAGTAACATCATCTTCTTCTACTCCGATACGTCTATATTCACGAGATGGTAACCATCTTTCTAACTGAATAATAAGGTCTACCTTTTCTTTTGGAAGAACACTCGCAGCTCCAAACATCTTAGAAGCATCAATAACACCAATACCACGGATTTCTAATAGATTCTTTAAAACTGTTGGTGCTTTCCCAATAATAGACTGCCCAATATGGTAGAGTTCTACTGCATCATCCGCAATCAACTGATGTCCTCTCTTAATAAGTTCAAGTGCGATTTCGGATTTACCAATACCACTATCCCCTTTGATAATAACACCTTTACCATAAATATTTAAGAATACACCATGAATCTGTGTTTCAGGTGCTAATAATTCATCTAATTTACCCATTAAGTTAATAGAAACTCTTCCTGTTGCCATCTCTGTTTCAAAGATTGGGAAGTTTCTCTTACAAGCAATATTTCTAAGTATTTCTGGTGCTTCATAACCCTTTGCGATAATGATACAAGGTGTTTCATCATTCACTAACTTAGAAAAACAAGCCAATTGACTTTCCTTAGTCATTTCCTTAATAAATATATTTTCTTTATCACCTAATAGAATAATTCTTCTAAAATCACTATGTTTAAAGAAGCCGGCAAGTTCAAAACCAGGACGATTTATTTCTGCGACAAATACTTCTCTTTCTAAAGATTCTTCATCTCCAGATACACGTTTATAGGCTGGATTATTCATCAAGTCTTTTAGTTTTACGGACTTTCCCATAAAATACCTCCTTACAATAGGTTCTTAAGAAAGCGTCCTGTATGGCTCTTTTCACACTTTGCGACCTTTTCAGGGGTGCCTTCTACGACTATTGTACCACCATTGTCGCCGCCTTCCAATCCTAAATCGATGATGTGATCTGCAACCTTAATGACATCTAGATTGTGTTCAATCACTAATACTGTATCACCATTATCCACAATCTTCTGTAATACGCCAATGAGTCTATTCACATCATCACTGTGTAATCCTGTTGTAGGTTCATCAAGAATATATAATGTTTTTCCAGTTGAACGCTTTTGTAATTCTGATGCAAGTTTTACTCTTTGGGCTTCACCACCAGAAAGTGTTGTCGCACTTTGTCCTAGTTTAATATAGCCAAGTCCTACATCATATAATGCTTGTAGTTTAGTATGAATACGAGGAAGATTTTCAAAGAAAGTAAGTGATTCTTCTACAGTCATTTCTAATACATCATAGATGTTCTTATCCTTATAAGTGACCTGTAATGTCTCCTCATTATAACGATGTCCATGACATTCTTCACAAGGTACATAAACATCTGGCAAGAAGTTCATAGAGATACGTTTAACACCATCTCCCTGACATGCTTCACAACGTCCACCTTTCACATTAAATGAGAAACGTCCCTTATCATATCCACGTATTTTAGCTTCTGGAGTCTTCGCAAATAAATCACGAATATCATCAAAGACACCTGTATAAGTGACTGGATTAGAACGTGGTGTACGACCAATTGGTTCCTGTGACACTTCAATTACCTTATCAATATTCTCTATACCACGTATTTCTTTATGTTTACCTGGCAATTCACGTGAACGGTAAATCTTTGCACGTAATGCTTTACATAGAATATCATTCACTAAAGTAGATTTACCTGAACCAGACACACCTGTAACCGCAATAAACTTACCTAATGGAAACTTCACATTAATATTCTTTAAGTTATGTTCCTTAGCCCCACGTACTTCTAAATAAAGACCATTGCCTTTATGTCTTGTTTTAGGAACCTCAATCTTCTTTCTACCAGATAAATAATCACCTGTAATAGAGTTTTCATTGGCAGCGACTTCTTCAGGTGTGCCATAGGCAACTACCTGTCCACCATGAATACCAGCACCAGGTCCAATATCAATAATATAATCAGATTCACGCATTGTATCTTCATCATGTTCTACGACAAGAACACTATTTCCTAAATCACGCATTTCCTGTAGTGTATGAATAAGTTTCTCATTGTCTCTTTGATGAAGACCAATAGACGGTTCATCTAATACATATAAAACACCTGTTAAGCGTGAACCAATCTGAGTAGCTAGACGAATACGCTGTGCTTCACCACCGGATAATCCTCCAGCGCGTCTAGAAAGTGTTAAATATCCAAGTCCTACTTCATTTAAGAATGTCAAACGATCATGAATTTCTTTTAAGATCAAATGCGCAATCTTTTCTTCCATTTCTGATAACTTTAAGTTTTCTACAAACTCTAAAGCTTTCTCAATAGAAAGATTCGTAAATTCAATGATATTTAAACCACCCACCTGTACACTTAAGACCATTTCATTCAGTCTTGCACCGTGGCATGTAGGACAGGTATGTTCAGCCATAAATGAGGCATACCATTCTTTAGACCATTTAGAAGATGTTTCTTCATAACGTCTTTGTATAAGTGTAACAACACCTTCAATATAGTTTGTTGTACGAGAAACATTGCCAGAAGAAGAAACAATTGTATAAGTAATAGGATCATGTGAACCAGTAAAGATAATATCTCTTTCTTCTTCATCAAAGTCCTTTAAAGGTTTATCTAAGTCAATATGATAATATTCACATAGTTTTAAGAATCTCTGCCATTCAATACGATCAGTACCAACTGCTGTCTTAAAATAACGAATACCACCTTCATTAATACTTAAGTTCCAATCTGGTACTAATAAATCTAAATCAACTTCTTCCTTAATACCTAAACCTTTACAATCAGGACAGGCACCTAAGGGATTATTAAATGAGAATAGACGTGGTTCTAGTTTAGGAACAGAGAAACCACAAATAGGACAGGCATAGTTAGAAGAGAAAAGCTTTTCTGTACCCTGAGTCAAATTCTCTACAATAGCTTCACCCTCTGTAAGTTTTAAAGCCGTTTCTAAAGATTCTATCAAACGTGTACGATATCCTTCTTTTTTCTTGATACGATCAACAATAACATCGATAGTATGTTTTTTATTTTTTTCTAGAGTAATGTCTTCATCAAGAGTATACGTGCTTCCATCTACCTTAACTCTGACATACCCTTCTTTTCTTAATTTATCAAAGAGATCTTTATGTGTTCCCTTTTGGTTCATTGCCATACGTGCAAGTATCTGAAGTTTATCTCCATCATCATATGTATCCACAATATCACCCATCTGTTTTAATGTCTGGGCTTCTATCTTAATACCATGATGAGGACAATAAGCATGTCCTACACGTGCATATAATAAACGTAGATAATCATAAATCTCAGTCACTGTACCAACAGTAGAACGAGGATTATTAGATGTTGTTTTCTGATCAATCGCAATAGCGGGTGATAACCCTTCTATTGAATCTACATCCGGTTTTTCCATTCCACCTAAGAACTGTCTTGCATATGAGTTTAATGATTCTACATAACGTCTCTGACCTTCTGCATAGATTGTATCAAACGCAAGAGATGTTTTACCACTTCCTGATAAACCAGTCATAATGACTAATTGATTCTTAGGAATATCTATATTCACATTCTTAAGGTTATTGACACGTGCACCTCTAACCGCAATGACATCCTGTTTCATTCTTCAACCTCCTTATAATCACTTCTTTATTTAAACCTTGTAATTGGTAATCATAGGCAAGAGAAAGGATTTTAGAATAATCCTGATGATTCTCAAAACCTTCATTAATTAAATCTTTACCTGTCACAATAGCTGCAGGAGCATGATCCCCACAAATAGAGATCATTTCCTCTATATATTCATTTAACTCATTAATAGAAGCACTTGTGACCATACCTCTACCTAACTTATCACATCTTGCAAGATAAAGAAGATCTTTTAAAGGAGCCTTCTGATCAATCGCTTTTAAGAAGCGTAAGAATTTGATTTTTCTTGCATGATTACGAGAAAATGTAGGTAATACCATATGATATTGAATCATAGTATAAATATATTTCTTCTGTTTATGAGAAAGAATTAAATCAACCTTCTCATTAAAGAGAGCTGCACCTTCTTCTGCATGACCATAAGCATGTCCTTCTGGTGTTGTCACTAGTGGTTTACCTATATCATGTAATAAAGCACTCCACATAAACCATAACGGTTCACTTGTATGATGCTTACATAAAGCTGCTAAGTCAGTCACCAACATTGTATGATTCCATACACTACCTTCTGGATGATAGTCAGTTCTTTGATGTGTTGTGACTAAATCTTCTAAGTAGAATGGTAAACCATGAATATCTCTTAAGAAATTAAATCCCTGTGAAGGATATAATCCCATCAATATCTTACAATATTCTGTATAAATACGTTCGATACTTAAAGTCTCTAATCCACCTTCTTCTACAATAGATTGACAGAGATTCTTTGTGTCTCCATCCATCTTAAAGCCATAGCGTGACATAAAAGAAGCACCTCTTAATACACGTAATGGATCTTCTGAAAAATGATCTTTATTTGTAGCACGTAAAATACCATTCTTTAAATCTTCCTGTCCTGAATAGATATCAATCACTTTCTCTGTTTCTACATCATATAACATACTATTAATAGTGAAATCTCTTCTAGCACAGGCTTTTTCTAAAGGAAGATCAGGATCCACAATAATATTAAAATCCTGATGCTTCATTCCTGTCTTCTCTTCTATTCTAGGTAAGGCAAATTCATAACCTTCTAATGTAGAAAGATGTACAACCGCAAAGGATGCACCCATCACCTGCACTGTCCCAAAGGGAGATAATACTTCCTTTAAAGCCTCAAAAGAGAGGTGATGTACTTCTACATCAATATCTTTAGATCTTCTTTTTAATAGAAAATCTCGTACACACCCTCCTACTAAATAGACATGTCCTCCTGCCTGTTTAATTGCCTCAAAAATATCTAATGCGAGAGGTGTGAGATTAAACTTACTTTCCATCTTTAATCTCCTCTATCATATCGCGTAATTCCATAGCTCGTTCAAAGTCAAGCACCTTAGCTGCTTCCTTCATCTGTCTTTCTAATTCCTCAAGAAGAACCTTCTTATCCTTCTTAGGTGCCTTACGGCCTTTCTTGACAAGCTTCTGTGCTTCATCAATGACTTCCTGTCCATGGATTGCTTCTCTAATTTCTTTCTTGATAGTCGTAGGTATAATACCATGGGCTTTATTATAAGCTTCCTGTATTTCTCTACGACGACTTGTTTCATCAATGGCACGCTGCATTGAATCAGTAATACGGTCTGCATACATGATTACATGACCGTCCGCATTTCTTGCAGCACGACCAATTGTCTGAATCAATGAACGTTCACTTCTTAAGAACCCTTCCTTATCTGCATCTAAAATACATACAAGAGAGACTTCTGGAAGGTCTAAACCTTCTCTTAATAAGTTGATACCAATTAAAACATCATATTTACCTAAACGTAAATCTCTTAATATTTCTGTACGTTCTAATGTCTTTGTTTCTGAATGAAGATAAGCGACCTTTAAACCAAATTCCTTAAGATAATCAGTTAAATCTTCAGCCATTCTCTTTGTAAGAGTCGTAATAAGTACACGTTCATTTCTTTCTATACGTAACTGTATTTCACTAATAATATCATCAATCTGATCTTCAATAGGACGCACTTCAATAATAGGATCTAATAATCCTGTTGGACGAATAATCTGTTCAACATATTCACCATGGACACCTTCTAATTCATAATCACCCGGTGTGGCAGATACAAATATTGCCTGGGGAATAAGCTTTTCAAACTCTTCAAAACGAAGTGGTCTGTTATCTAAAGCACTTGGTAAACGAAAGCCATATTCTACCAATGTTTCTTTACGGCTTCTATCTCCGTTAAACATACCTCTGATCTGTGGAAGCATAACATGAGATTCATCGACAATAAGTAAGAAATCATCAGGGAAATAATCTATTAAACAATAAGGTCTTTCTCCTGGTTTTCTCCCATCAATATGACGTGAATAGTTTTCAATACCTGGACAGATACCCACTTCTCTCAACATTTCAATATCATGTCTTGTACGGTTATCTATTCTTTCATATTCAAGAGGTTTTGCGGCATCTTGATAATATTGTAGACGATCTTTTAATTCTTCTTCTATCGTATCACAGGCATGAAGCATCTTTTCACGACTTGTAATATATTCTTCAGCCGGATAAATTGTATAAGTATTATAAGATGCTTGAACATGACCAGTCAGAGGATCTACTTCTGTAATACGATCTACTTCATCACCAAATAATTCAATACGTATAATATAAGATTCAGTATGACCTGGTACTATTTCAATCACATCACCACGTACTCTAAAAGTACCTTTGACCTGATCCATATCATTTCTTGTATATTGTCTATCGACTAAGAATGTAAGTAATTCACGTCGATCTATTTCTTGTCCTACACGTAAGGAGAAGATCATTTCCTGATAACTCTGTGGATTACCTAACCCATAAATAGCTGCCACAGAGGCTACGACAATTGTATCTTTTCTTTCTAATAAAGAGTTCATCGCAGCAGCTCTTAACATCTCTATTTCTTCATTTGTCTGTGATTCTTTATCAATATATGTATCACTCTTGGGTATATAGGCTTCTGGCTGGTAGAAATCGAAGTTTGAAATAAAGTATTCTACACGATTTTCTGGAAAGAATTCCTTTAATTCACTATATAACTGTCCTGCAAGAGTTTTATTATGTGATAGTACAAGAGTAGGTTTATTCACCTGTGCAATGACATTCGCAAAGGTAAATGTCTTACCAGTTCCTGTACCACCTAATAATACCTGTGTCTTTTTACCTTGATGAATACCTTCTACTAATTCTTTAATAGCCTCGGGCTGGTCACCCATTGGTTTAAATTTTGATACAAGCTTGTAAGACATAAAATCCCCTCTTTCTATATTAAAGTAAGTACCTTCTGTAAACTATTATCATATTCCTTATGACTTAATCTTTCTGCAAGTACAGAAACCATGCATTCCTGATCACTATATTCTAATACGCCATCTACAGTTAATCCATGATCCTGTTCAAAACGTTTTAATGCATCACTCACTCCTTGTGAGAAATAACCATCTGTACGACCTGGATTATAACCTAACACATCTAATAATCTTTCCATCACAATAATAGAATTATTCACATTATCCACATAAAACTTATCACTATAATAAGTAAAATAAGCTGATAAGAGAGATTGATCCTCTACAGTGACATCTGGAGTCCATCCCTTCTTATTAATATTCACACCCTTAGGTGTATACCACTTTGCATAAGTGTATTTCAATACAGAACCATCAGATAAGTTCGTCTGTGCCTGGATAGTCCCTTTCCCATAAGACTGCTGCCCAATAAGTTTATATCCCTGTATTTCTTTAAATGTACCTGCACATAATTCAGATGCACTTGCAGTACCACTATTCATTAAAATATAACCATTAGAAAATGCATAATGTGTCTTACTATTATCCTTATATGTTTCAGTCTGACCCTTCTTATTCTTAACAGTAAAGAGTGTCTCTCCCTTCTCATTAAATAAAGAAAGAAGATCTCTTGCAGCAGTAATATAACCTCCACCATTACCTCTTAAATCTAGAATAATATCTGAGACATTCTGTTTCTTAAATTCTTTTAAAGCTTTTTCTACATGCTGAGCAGTTGTATCACCAAAAGTAGAAATATTCACATAACCATATGTTTTATTATTTGTAGTACCTACATAATAAGTCACATCGGAACTGAAATTCTTACGTACTGCTTTTACATTTAAAGTCTGTTGAAATCTTTTTACTTTTAAAGAGACTTCTGTCCCTTCATTTCCTTTAATATATTCCTGCATTTCAGTACTAGTCATACCAGAAAGTGATTTATTATCAGCATCAGTAATGATATCTCCTGCTTTAAGACCTGCATTTTCTGCACTGCTTCCTTCAATAATACCGGTTAATAAAGCACCGCTATGTACAGGTGAGAAATAAACACCAATACCACTGTAATTACCATTAATATCACTATTAAATTCTTTATTCTCTTGTGTAGACATATAAGAAGAATGTGAATCACCTAAACCATCTACCAATCCTGCAATCATACGATCTTGAATAGATGTTTTAGAATCAGTTGTATCCAGCCAATTATTATTAAGAAGTTCTACTACTTCATCTACTACTGTCATATTTGTCTTATCTTCAGCACTTGCATCACTATTATGAAAGACTAAATAACCACTCCCAAACCCAAGAGCTAAACATAATACACCTATGACTATATATTTGATTAATAAGTTTTTCTTTCTTTTATTGAATTCCATGTTCAAGTCACCTCGTTTCATTATTTTATCATAACATGACTGTTTTGAGTAGAAACTTGACCAAAAAGAAAAGATCCCTATAATAGGGATCTTCCATTATTTAATTCAGATCTGATTAAGCTAATTCTGAGAAATACTTGATTGTCTTAACCATGTTAGAAGTGAATGAGTTTTCATTGTCGTACCAAGATACAACCTGAACTTCACTATTTCCATCAGGTAAAGCGTTAACCATAGTCTGAGTTGCGTCAAATAATGAACCGTAAGTCATTCCAACGATGTCAGAAGATACGATTTCGTCTTCATTGTAACCGAATGAATCAGTTGCAGCAGCCTTCATAGCAGCGTTAACTTCATCAACAGTAACAGTACCCTTAACAACAGCTGTTAAAACTGTAGTTGATCCAGTTGGAACTGGTACACGAACTGCAGAACCGATTAATTTACCATTTAATTCTGGGATAACTAAACCGATAGCTTTTGCAGCACCTGTAGATGTTGGTACGATGTTAACTGCAGCAGCTCTAGATCTTCTTAAGTTACCTTTTCTCTGTGGTCCATCAAGAAGCATCTGGTCACCAGTGTAACCATGAACTGTTAACATGATACCACCCTGGATTTCTGCTAACTTGTTTAATGCATTAGCCATTGGAGCTAAGCAGTTTGTAGTACAAGAAGCTGCAGAGATAACCTTATCTTCTGTTGTTAATGTTTCGTTGTTTACGTTGAATACGATAGTCTTAAGATCGCTTCCAGCTGGAGCTGAAATAACAACCTTCTTAGCACCTGCAGCTACATGAGCTTCAGCTTTTGCTTTTGAAGTGTAGAAACCAGTACATTCAAGAACTACGTCTACGTCTAATTCACCCCAAGGTAATTTAGAAGCATCTGGTTCTTTATAGATAGTGATCTTCTTACCGTTAACTGTGATGAAATCTTCTCCTGCTTCTACTGTATCAGCATGAGCATATTTACCCTGTGAAGAATCATACTTTAATAAGTAAGCTAACATTTTAGGTGAAGTTAAATCGTTGATAGCTACTACTTCATAACCTTCTGCATCAAACATCTGTCTGAATGCTAAACGACCGATACGGCCAAATCCATTAATTGCAACTTTTACTGCCATAATATGACATTCCTCCTTAAATAATTTCTATTTGTATTATAATCCAGCACTTAACTAAAATCAACTATTTCACAAGGATTTATGTAAAGGTAAACCCTTTCATCAAAACTTTTTTTAATGTTTAGAATAAAACACAAAAATAAAGCATAATCATGTAAAAACTATATTAATTTATAGAAAAAAAAGAATAAGGATTTCTCCTTATTCTTCTTCACCATAGTTATCTTCAACTAAGCCTTCGTCTTCTTCTTCAGCGCTTTCTTCTGATTCATCTTCATTGTAGATATCATTCATATCGATATGCACTTCTTCGAATCTATGTCTTGTTCTAAGATCCCATTTGTTTTCACCAATAGTGATCATACGACCATCTAAGATCATATTTGTATAGAATAATGATTCGTTATCATCTTTCTGTTCTTCATCAAATTCTTTCTTTTCAGCAACTTCTTTCCAAATATCATAGAAACTCATTGCTCCTGCTGATTTAGTAAGAATTTCGAATGCGATATTTACCATTGACTCTTGTCTGTAATCCATAGTAGCCTCCTACATCTTTTCTGGTGCATGGACACCAATTAAGTTTAATGCGTTAGCAAGTGTAATGCGTGTTGCTTCTACAAGTGCTAAACGTTGAGAAGATAATTCTTTGTTTTCTTCATCAATTACATGACAGTCACCATAGAATGAATGGAATAACTGTGCTAATTTCTGAATATAGTTTGCAATCTTATGAGGGGCTCTTGTACGAGCTGCATCATTGATTGTGTTTTTGAATTCATTAATGTGTTTTAATAATTCAATTTCTTTTGGGTTATTAATCAATTCAAAGTGATCTGCAGGTTCAATGTTCTTTTCTGCTGCTGATCTCATGATTGAACACATTCTTGCATGTGCATACTGTGCATAGTATACAGGGTTTTCATTTGACTGTGATTTTGCAAGTCCTAAGTCAAAATCAAATGGTGTGTTTGCTGCTTTTGCTACAAAGAAATAACGAGTTGCATCTACACCAATATCATCAATTAAGTCACGAATAGTAACAGCGTTACCAGTACGTTTACTCATCTTAACTACTTCACCGTTTTCAACCATTCTTACCATCTGTAAGATATCGATATTCAACTGATCTGCATTATAACCTAAAGCCTGAATAGCTGCTTTCATACGGTTGATATAACCATGGTGGTCAGCACCAAGTAAGTCAACTAAGTAATCATAGCCTCTATTCAACTTACTTAAGTGATATGCAATATCTGGTGTGAAGTATGTATAGCTTCCATCAGTTTTAATAAGAACACGGTCCTTATCATCACCAAAATCAGTTGTTCTAAACCATAAGGCTCCATCCTGTTCATATGTATAGCCTTTTTCTTTTAACTTATTAATTGCAGGTTCAATCTTATTACCTTCATATAAAGAAGTTTCAGAGAACCATACATCAAATGATACACGGAATTCCTTTAAGATATCTTTGATCTTCTGTAATTCATGTTCAGTACCAACCTTACGGAAATAAGCAATGGCTTCTTCTTCAGTTAACTGAGTTAAAGCATCTCCTTCTTTTTCCTTGATACTCTTCGCAATATCAATGACATCCTGTCCCATATATCCATCTTCTGGAATTGGGCGTTCGATATCAAATAATGCAAGATAACGGCTGTATAGAGATAATGCAAGGTTAGTGATCTGTTTACCTGCATCATTAATATAATATTCTCTAGTTACATCATAACCTGCTTTAGTCATGATACGACAGATAGAATCACCTACTGCAGCACCCTTTGCATGACCTAAGTGTAAGTCTCCTGTAGGGTTGGCAGAAACGAATTCTACGTTATATTTCTTTCCTTCACCGAAGTGAGTCTGTCCATAATTATCCTTTTCTGAAAGTACTTCAGTAATTACTGAAGTAAGCGCATCATTTTTCATAAAGAAGTTAATAAAACCAGGACCAGCAATTTCTACTTTTTCTACATGTGCTGCTTCCTGATCAAGTGAATCAACAATGGCTGTCGCAATTTCACGAGGATTCTTATGGAGTGTTCTTGTCAGCTGCATTGCAATGTTAGTAGAATAATCACCATGAGTAGAATCCTTAGGAATCTCAATCATGATATTTTCAGGGGTGATATCTACTGCTTCAAAGCACTTATTAACAGACTGACCAATGGCGATTTTTAGTGAGTTTTCAAGCTTATTTTCAGCCATCTTGTATTCCTCCTTTTTTATTTCATACTCTAAATAATGTATCACAAAATGTTGGACTGTCAAGAATTTTATAGAAGTGGAGAGAATAATCTCAATAATCCTTCTACGAGTCCTTTAAAATGACGGCTGTCATCTATTTTTACAGGTGCACAAATCTCATTCATTTCTCTAAAATCTCTCTTGATTGCAGATAAACATTCTGCTTCATATAATAAGACATTACATTCAAAGTGTAAGTATAAAGAACGATAATCAAAGTTGATGGTTCCTACTGTGGCTGCTTTACCATCTACTAACATGACTTTCGCATGTAAGAAGCCTGGTAAATATTCATACACCTCAATACCAGCACGAATGAGATCATAATAATAAGAACGTGTCACTCTAAAGATAATCTTCTTATCTGGTACATGAGGGACATATAATCTGATCTTAACACCATTCTTAGAAGCAAGACACAATGCCTTCAACATAACATCATCAATAATAAAATAAGGTGTCATAATATCAATACTTCTAGAAGCATGTGTAATCATATTTAAATAAACAGATTCTCCTACCCCTTCATCATCGAGTGGATCATCTCCATAAGGTAATACATAACCTGTATTCTTAAATGGTTCAGGATGGTAGGTATGGGGTTTAAATTGTTCTATATCTTCTCCATGATATTCCTTATGATAAGCATAGAATGTAGAAAGAAACATAGATGTCAAAGACCATACCGCTTCCCCTTCTAAACGAATCCCTGTATCCTTCCAATGTCCAAAACGCATCTTACAGTTGATATACTCATCAGCCAAGTTAAAACCTCCAGAATAACCAATATAACCATCAATCACACAGATCTTACGATGGTCTCTATGATTCTGGCTTAAAGAGAAGACAGGAATAAAACGGTTAAACATCACTGTTTTAATGCCTGACTCTTCTAATTTCTTCGCAAAGTGAAGAGGTACAGTTGTAAAGGAACCAAAATCATCAAAGATAAAGCGTACATCAACACCTTCTTTAACCTTCTGTTTTAATATTCCAATAATAGTATCAAACATCAGTCCTTTAGAAACAATAAAGTATTCCATAAAGATAAAGTGTTTTGCATGTAAAAGATCTTTAATCATATCTTGGTAGTTATAATCACTTAATGAATAGTACTTACATTCTGTATGATTATATATAGGAAATGATTGTCTATTGAGATAATCTAAAGAAATAATCTTCTTATTAATAATCTGATTTCTAATAACTGGATCCTGATATCTTGTTTCATTAAAGTATTGTACTTCTGGCTGAATCTTTCTTTTTAACCAGCGTGATGGTCTCTTGTTACCTAACAAGAGATAAAGTAATCCTCCTGCGTTAGGCAATAACATTATAAAGAAGATCCATGTCATCTTATAGTTTGTATTCTCATCTTTACTAATTAAATAAAAGATCATAAATGCAGACAAAGAAACAAACAAGAAACGAACCACACCATTAAAGTCTGTGAGTATTGATGCAAAGTATACAAGATAAATAGCTTGAATACAGATGAGCGCAATATAGATCACAATTGGGCTCAATAAGAACTGGATAAAACGATATAGATATTCAAAGAACAATGCTGTAAAACGTTTTATATATTTCATGAAGGCATCCCTTCTTCATCTATATCAGAGTAATGCACCATCATATAAGCTTTTGTTACAAGATGTTCCTGGTCATAGAGTTCATAGATAAATTTCATTGTACCTTCTCTATATTCTAAAGAAATCACTTTTGTATGAAGTTCTACAACACCATAAGGTAATGTATATTTATTCGGTACACGCATATCCTTATTAAAATGTAATACAGATTGATCATTCACAAGATGTACATGTGTATCATCATATTGGATACGCATTGGTTTTCCTTCTACTTCAAAAGAGATATGATGAACACCTTTTACTTCATAATGGTCTCCTATCTCTTTATATTTTACTTTTTCTTTGACGGGGCCATTGACTAATAAACATTCATAAGAAATTCTTTTTTTCATCATCCTACCTCCTTAATTATATAGTAACCTTCTGTACGATACCCATTTTCTAGATAAAAATCAAGAGATTGTGTATGAGGAATAATCTTGATTACATCTTTATTGTATTTTTTAAAGAAATCTTCTATTGCAGCTAACACTTCTTTTTCATAGAACTCTCTACGGTCATCAGGAAGTAATACAATGTCTTTGACACAATCATCAATAATATGTGCACATCCAATAACATGATCTTCTTGATAGAATTCTAAGAATAATCCTTCCTGATTCCATTCTTTAGAAGCCTGTTCAAGAATATAGTGTGTACCCTGTGCATCGTTATATTTATTAAAAGACTGATATCTAAAAGATGAACGTCTAATAACTTGTCTTGTAGAAAAGATTTTTTGATCCTGTTTGGCTTTACCTAACAATATAGCTTGTACAATTTCTGATTCTTCTGGTAATGAACTAATTGTTCCATCTTGTTTAAGTATTTCTACTTCATTCGCATGTCTGACCTCCATACGTTTATAAGGCACCTGATTCATAATCGCATCACTTGTAACATAATAGCGAGGATCTAGTCCTTCTTCTATACATATCTTTCGTGTATTTTCATAATCTTCATCACCCTTAAGTGTACGATATTTAAATAATTCTCTTTCTAATAAACGAGTCGATAAATCTTTAAGAATTGTATCATCTTCATCCATAAAGCATCTTATATAATAGAGTAATGATGTTTCATCAAGTCTCACAAATTGTTCAGGTGTGAAGTTATCCTCTAAGAAAGGAATAAGAAGTGGAAATGAAGATTTAAAGGTATAGTTTTGTTTATATAAATCCTTTACACGTTTCATAACACTCCCTAGTACTTGTTCATAACTTCTAGATACGGGGTGATAATACACCTGCCAATACATATAATAACGAGCTAGAATATAATCTTCTATTGCCTGTACACCAGATGATTTAAAGACAATACGATTATCTACAATACGCATAGTACGTAATATTCTTGATAAATCAAACTGTCCATAAGTCACACCACAGTTATAAGAATCACGTAGAAGGTAATCCATACGATCAGCATCTACCTGACTAGAGATCATCTGCACCAACATTGGTTTATCAGCTTTCTTTTCTATAATACGTGCCACATCTTCAGGCAAATGAGGATCAACCTGTGAGAGGACTTCATGTACCTCTGTATGTCCTCTAATAAGCGCTGTGGTCATCTCTTCATGATTATAATGAAAGATTCCTTCAAATGAATGAGAGAAAGGACCATGTCCTAAATCATGTAATAAAGCGGCACATAATACAGTTAAACGTTCATAGTCTGTTAAGTGGTTTTTGACTTGATCTAACTCTGTCATTTGTCGAGTTATTTCATAAACACCTAAAGAATGGACAAAACGTGAATGTTCTGCACTAGGAAATACCATGGATGTACCTCCTAACTGTTTAATACGTCTTAAACGCTGAAATTCTTTTGTATTAATCAGTTTCCAGATAGGCATATATTCAACACGTATATAATCATGAACAACATCTCTAAATACTTTTGTATCAAATAAACGGTAATCTTCTAAATGCATGGTATCACCTTCCTTATCAGGGTTATTTTATCATTTTTAAGAGCTATTTGCGAATGATATAGGTTATAATAGCTATGGAGGTATATTTATGTATATTGATGAAATTTATGCTGCGCGTGATTATATTCAGTCACGTTATAAAAATCCTATTGATGTTGCCATTGTATTAGGTTCAGGTTTAGGACCACTTGCTGATGTGATTAATGAACCTGTAGAAATTGATTATAAGGATATCCCTTATTTCCCTGTTTCTACTGTACCAGGACATGCTGGTAAATTAATTATTGGTGAAATTGGTGGTAAGACTGTTGCCTGTATGAAAGGACGTTTCCATTTCTATGAAGGCTATGATATGCAGAAAGTCACAATGCCTATTCGTGTATTTAGTGCTTTAGGTATTAAGAACTTAATTGTGACTAATGCCTGTGGTGGTGTAAGAGATGATTTAAATCCAGGACAGATTGTGATTATTTCTGATCATTTATCATTTATGATGCCATCACCTTTAAGAGGACCTAACCTAGATGATTTTGGACCACGTTTCAAGGATATGACTGATGTTTATACATCAGCATTACGTTCTCTTGCCTTTGAATCTGCAAAGAAAGTGAATGTAGATGTAAAAGAAGGCGTTTATTGTTTCTTTAAAGGACCACAGTTTGAAACACCTGCAGAAATCAGAGCATTCAAGACACTTGGTGCAGATATGGTAGGTATGTCTACAGTGCCTGAAGCTATTGTTGCAAGACATTCTGATATGAAGATTTTAGGTATTTCACTTGTAACTAATAAAGCAGCAGGACTATCAAATAATGAATTAAATCATATAGAAGTCATGGAAGCAGCAAATAGTGCAGAGGAAAGACTTGTTAAGCTTGTAAAACAAATTCTAGAAGACATGTAAAAAAGACCAGCTCGCGCTGGTCTTTTTTATTAGTCTAGATTTTCACCATTAGATTCAATAACTTTCTTATACCAGTAGAAAGAGTCTTTCTTACTTCTCTTCATAGTACCAGTACCATCATCATGTTTATCTACATAAATAAAGCCATAACGTTTTCTCATTTCTCCAGTACCTGCAGAAACAAGGTCAATACAGCCCCAAGTTGTATAACCGATTAAATCAATACCTTCTTCAATCGCTTTATCCATTTCTTTAATATGTGCACGGTAGTAGTCAATTCTATAATCATCATGAATAGAGCCATCTTCTTCTACTGTATCAAAGGCACCTAAACCATTTTCTACAACCATTAATGGTAATTCATAACGGTCATAAACAACCTCAAGATAGTATCTTAATCCCTGAGGATCTAATGCCCATCCCCAATCAGAATATGTTAAGTAAGGGTTACGTACACCAAATGACATATTACCACTTACTGTATCTTCATTCTTATGAGTTGTAATAGACTGAGACATATAATATGAGAATGTATAAAGATCAACAGTACCATTCTTTAATTCTACTAGATCCTGTTCTGTGATATCTAATTCTACATTATGTTCCTTCCATAAGCGTTTCGCATATGTTGGATATTTACCTTTACACTGTACATCTCCACAATAGAAGATACCCTTTTCCCATTTATAACGATTAAAGAGAATATCTTCTGGATCAGATGTGAGTGGATAATAAGTAATACCACAGATCATGCAGCCAATCTGATAGTCAGGATCAATTGCATGACCAATCTGTACAGCTCTCGCACTCGCTACAAACTGATAATGAAGATGCTGATATGCTTCCTGGAAAGCTTCATCACTTGCATCATCTGGTAAGAAGTTAATTGTATTATTGATTTCATTAAATGTAAGCCAGTATTTAACTAAGCCTTTATATTCTTTAAAGATTGTAGTTACATACTTTTCATATAATTCAATATACTTTCTATCCTGCCAGTCACCATACTTTTCTTCTAATGCAAGTGGTGTATCAAAGTGCCAGATAGAAACGAGTGGTTCAATACCAGCATTTCTTAGTTCTGTGAATACATTTCTATAGAAGTCTAAACCAGCCTGATTTGGTTCTGTTTCTTCTCCTGTAGGGTAGATTCTAGACCATGAAATAGAAAGTCTGAACATCTTGAATCCCATTTCTTTAAGTAAGGCAATATCTTCCTTATAGTGATGATAGAAATCAATACCATCATGGTTAGGATAAAGTTCATCATCAAAGACTGCAAAATGAGCCCCTTCTGGTAATTTAAAGCCATGGTTAGGTAATTTCTGTTTCTGACCATCCTTATCAATAAATGTAACCATTCTAGGAGTATTGACTGTTCCTCCTGTAGTTACATCAGTACGGGCCATACCTCTTCCATCTACATTCCATGCCCCTTCACATTGATTGGCAGCAACAGCGCCACCCCAATAAAAATCTTTACTAAATGTCATTGTTTATTCCTCCTAAATCATATTATATGAATTTTGAAACAAATATATTAAAAACTGACAGATTATGAAAATATTATTTTGGAATATCACATGAACCATAGTAATTATTCAAACCTACAATATGTGTATAGGTTTTGTGATTGATAGAGATATAATCTACATTTTCTGTAAGGTTCTTATATGTATTCTCTATTTGATATTCACAATAAGGGTTCTTCATAATAGTTCCTGAATAATTTATATCAGTAGAAATAGGATAAGCATTATAGACAGGCATATTAGTATAAAGTGGTATTTCTAGTATACGTTTCACATGATCCATATGATTAGAGATATACCCTTTCAACATATTCTTTGCTTCACTATAAGGTGCTCTGATGTTAGACATATAATAATGATGACCAGGATTATTGTTGTGGACATCAAATTTCTGCAGATAAAGAGAATCCTGTCCTTTAGTGATATAATTATCAGCTAAATACTTAGAACCATAGAGAATAGCTTTTTCTCTTGTATCCCAGTTTCTTGATGCCGCAAAGTCTATCCCATCCTGATCACTACTGTTTGCTCCAATATTATATATATTATAGAAGAGAGGTCCTTGCGGATTGTTTCTTGCATGTCCTCCACGAAGTCCTAGTCCTCCACCTGTCTGTTCCTGAATCGCACGGGTAATGAGTAATGACATAGAGACGTTATTTACTTCTGCACTGTAACGATAGAGTTCGGCCCAATCTTTTTTAGACTGGGGTTCTATACCTGACATTTCAGTTTCTGCCAGCATTCTTTTTCCTTCCTGTAATGTTTCAGAAGGATTATAAGTGAGTTTCTCAAACATCAACGCATGATAAGCATCCAAACCATTACGTGGATCTAAGAAATAACGGGCTGCATTCATAGAGACACGACACCATGTCTGTCCTTCTATAATATCAGGAGAGGCAATCATTGAAAAATCATTTGTATCTATTAATGATTTACTTTGGAAGATGGATGCAGTTTGACTAAAATCTAAAGAAGTATTAAGAGGTATATAGCACCATTCTGGATAAAGTGCATGTAAGAATCGTAAAGATTGTTTATAACTATCAGGAAATGATGTGATTTCTTTTTCAAAAGATTCATCAAATACATATGCAATCACATTACGACTTGATATATAGCCTTCTTTCTTCTCACCATTCACATATATATAACCATAATATTGAGAACCTCTTTGTCCTTCTACAACTAAAGGTTGTCCCATTGTGAGTGTTTGATTAAGAAAAGATGTATTCTCTTTAACTAAGAAAATATGAGGTGCAAGTTCCTTATACGAAGTACATTGATGAACACCTAGAAGTAAAACTAGTACACATACTATCTTAATAATCGATGTCTTCTTCATTGACCCACCCCACCTGTGCACCACAGATAACATAGACATAATGTCCATATACTCCTGCAATCTTCACTTCAGTGCCTTTTTCACCTATAACCCAATGATCTGTATAATCATCTAAACAATAGAGATGATGATTTCTTTCATATAAGAATTCATTCTTAATAGAGATCATTACATGATCACTCACTCTATAACATTGACTAAACTCTTTTCCTTTCTTCATCATCTTTACTTCATAATCTGGAAAAGCTATCTTGTGGTCTACTTCACCATTGCCATAAAGATCTTTATTTAATACACCTATAGGAAATGGCTGTACACATTCTGTTTGATATGTCACTTCCCCCTTATAACTATGAATAATAAGCGCATTTAATTGTGAGATAGGCTTTACTCCTGTTCCTCCATCAATACAGATGATCTTCTTTTCTTCATCTATAATAATGTCATTATGAATAGAACGAGGGAAATAATTAGATGTAGGAAGATGTCCTACTACAACTGTATATTTTAATGAATGTCCTAATTCATAAAAATGTTGGAGTTCGAGGTAAGATGATAAACCACACTCCTTATAGTTTTCTCTTGGTTCTACACCTGCATGGACAAATAAATAGTCATTAAATAATAGTGTAGTAGGTAAATGGGACATGAACTTTAATTCTTGTTTAAGCTTTTCAGCCATAATCTTCTGCATACCTAAAGGTGTTTCATGTCCATCACTAAAATGTTCATGATTATAAATATCTCTAATAATACCGTTCTTACTATTTCTCTTTAAATACTTAGGAATTTCTCCTGCAATTTCTGGAATAGTAAGTAATGCATTCATCGCCCATTCACAATTACCCATCAAAACATAACACTTAGGAAAGCGTGAAAGATTCATAATAAAGTGTATTGTTTCTAATACCTGGTCTCCTTTTTCTACAAAGTCACCAATAATCACCAAATAATCCTCTACAGGATCATAATTCACTTTTCTTAATAATTCTTTAAAGCGGTCTAAATGACCATGTATATCTGATATCGCAATCAAACGATAATCATTCTTTTCTTTTTTAATTAAATGTTTAGGTGTAAGCATAAATACCTCCTGATATCATTCTACAACAAAAAAAGTAGGTTGACCCTACTTTCTTGTTGCATAATATTTTCTTACAAGCATTTGTGTTTTACGAATATGTCTTTGAATACGTTCTGTTGCTTCATCTTTGTCTCCATCAATGATGGCTTCTAGAATAGCACGATGTTCTGCAAGTGATGATTCTAAACGTTCAGGACGTGCAATAGAATGTCTTGATGTTACAGAAACATAGTAATGAATATCCTTTAGAATCTGTTCAAAATAGGTAGACTGTGTTGCCTGATAAATAGATTCATGGAATAGAATATTAAAATCATTCACTTTATCAAAGTCACCCTTTGTAGTATAGAATTCTAGTAATTCAAATACTTCTTTAATTTTAGCAAGATGTACTTCATCCATACGATCAATTGCGAATGAAACAGCTAATCCCTCTAAAGAAAGACGTATTTCAAACATATCATCAATATCACGAGGTGAAAAACCTTTCACATAAACACCTTTGTTAGGAATACTTTCTACTAAACCTTCTAATTCTAGCTGTTTTAATGCTTCTCTAATAGGTGTACGAGAAATCTTTAACTCTTTCGCAAGTGTTAATTCATTTAGTTTATCACCGCATTGATAACTTTCATTAAGAATACGATCACGTAATAAGATAAATATTTTAGAGCCCAATGATCCATGGGAAGTTGATTCAAAAATGCTATGAGATGGCATTTCTTGGTCCCTCCTCTTATAATTTATCGATAATTGCGTCTGTAAACTCTTTTGTAGTTGCCTGTCCACCAATATCAGGTGTTGTAAACTTACCTTCTTCTACAACTGCTGCTAAGGCTTCTCTTAAAGATTGTGCTTCTTTCTGTTTATTTAATGCTTCAAGCATCATTGCGAATGCAAGAATTAAAGAACTTGGGTTCGCAATACCTTTACCTGCAATATCAGGTGCACTGCCATGAACAGCTTCATAAATACGGTAATCATCGCCAATATTACCTGATGGGGCAATACCAAGACCACCTACAAGACCTGCACATAAGTCAGAAACAATATCCCCATATAAATTTGGTGCAACAAGGACATCAAATGTTTCTGGACGCTGTACAAGCTGCATACACATATTATCAATAATAACTTCCTGTGTTTCTATTTCTGGATAGTCTTTTGCCACTTCTCTATAACAATCAAGGAAAAGACCATCTGTATACTTCATTATATTGGCTTTATGGATGGCTGTCACTTTTTTTCTGTTATTTGTGCGTGCATATTCAAATGCATAACGACAAATACGTGTGGAAGCTTCTCTAGTGATCAACTTAACACCATTCGCAATATCTTCAGTGAGCATATATTCAATACCTTTATATAAATCTTCAGTATTTTCTCTAATGATGACTAAGTCAATATTTTCATATTTAGAATCAATACCCTTGAAGTTACGTAAAGGACGTACATTGGCATAAGTAGAGAATTTCTGTCTTAATGCGACATTCACACTTCTAAAACCTGTTCCAATTGGAGTTGCTGTAGGACCTTTTAATGCCCATTTGTATTCTTCAATGGCATCTACAAGACCAGGTTCCCATACTTCACCTGTTTCTTTTGCATATTCTGCACCTGCTCTATATTTAACCCATTCAATATCTAGGTTCATTGCTTTTGTGATAGATTCAACACTTGCTGAAATCTCTGGTCCAATACCATCACCTGGAATAAGTACTGCTTTCATTAGAAATCTCCTCCTAGTTCTTTAATTGCGTTTAATAATCCACCATACTGAATCATGACTTTTTCACGTGCTGATAATGATAGATGTGCTGTAATAGTTTCATTTGTATTCTTATTAGTCACTACAATGTCTTTACCTTCTTCTACAGCTGTTAATAAGTCACTTAATTCATAGTCATCCTGATCATTGAAGAAATCATAGTCTTTTGCATCAATGACAAGTGGAAGAATACCATTGTTGATTAAGTTAGAACGATGAATTCTCGCAAATGAAATTGCGAAAATAGCTTTGATCTTTAAGTAGTTAGGTACTAATGCAGCATGTTCTCTTGATGAACCCTGTCCATAGTTATCTCCACCTACAATGAAACCACCATTGTTTTTAACGGCTCTATTATAGAATTCAGGATCTACCTTAGAGAATGAGAACTTAGCTAAATGAGGGACATTAGAACGGAATGGAAGTAGTTTAGAATCAGAAGGTACGATATGGTCTGTAGAGATATTGTCTCCTACTTTTAATACAACTTTACCGCTTACTGTATCTGTTAACTTATCTCCTCTAGGAACTGGTTTGATGTTAGGTCCCATATAAATTTCATTATCAGGGATATATTCACTAATAAAGAAGTTAGGATTCTTCACAAATGGTGTATCTGGTACTTCTTCTAATGCCATATCATCTTCAAATTCCTGTGATAAATAACCTTTGACTGCAGATAATGCAGCAACTTCTGGAGATACTAGATATACACTTGCATCATTTGTACCAGAACGTCCTTTAAAGTTACGGTTGATTGTTCTTAAAGATACACCTTTTGATAATGGAGCCTGTCCCATACCGATACAAGGACCACAACCACATTCAAGGATTCTAGCACCTGCATGAATCATATCTGCAAGAGCACCATTTTGTGCAAGCATAGAAAGAATAGAAGAAGAACCTGGAGCGATAACTAAAGAAACATCTTCAGCCACTTTACGACCTTTTAAGATCTTTGCAGCACGCATCATATCTGGTAAAGATGAGTTTGTACAAGAACCAATGACTACCTGATTGATCTTCATACCTTCTAATTCTTTTACATCTACTACATTATCTGGTGAATGAGGCTGAGCAACCATAGGAACTAATGTAGACATATCGATTTCAATAGTTTCATCATATGTTGCATCATCATCTGCTTTCATTTCAACATGTTCATCTTCTCTACCCTGCTGTTTTAAGTAAGCTAAAGTATTTTCATCTGTTGGGAACACTGAAGTAGTGGCACCAAGTTCTGCACCCATGTTACAGATAGTCGCACGGTCAGTTAATGAAAGGTCACTTAAACCTTCACCTGTATATTCAACAATCTTATTAACTCCACCTTTTACAGATAATTCCTGTAAGATTTTTAAGATAACGTCTTTTGCAGATACCCAAGGTGCTTTACGTCCTGTTAGTTTAACCTGTAATACTGATGGACACTGAACATAGTACTTACCTGTTGCCATGGCAACAGCGACATCAAGTCCTCCTGCACCAATCGCAATCATACCCATTGCACCACATGTTGGTGTATGAGAATCTGAACCAATAAGCGTCTTACCTGGATGTGAGAAATTTTCAAGCTGTAACTGATGACAGACACCATTACCTGGTTTAGAGAATGTGATACCATGTTTTCTTGCAACAGATTTAATAAATTCATGGTCATCCATGTTTTCAAAACCAGTCTGAAGCATGTTATGGTCAATATAAGCGACTGCTTTTTCTACTGCAACATGACCTACATTCATTGCTTCTAACTGAAGATAAGCCATTGTACCTGTAGAATCCTGTGTTAAAGTCTGATCAATTCCGATACAAATAGATGTTCCTGGGACTAATTCTCCTTTTTTAAGATGTGCATTCAAGATTTTATACGCTAGATTCATATAATCTTCTCCCCCTTGTTTCTTATTGTATACAATTATACACATATACTATTATCTGTGCAATATAAAAAACAAAGATAATTTGTATTTATTTCGTTAAATTGGTACAATACATTGGGTGATGAAAAATGATATTATCTTGTTCAGGACTATCTAAATCTTATTCAGGAAAAGAAGTCCTAAAAAATATAACATTCCATATAGAAGAGCATGATAAACTTGCCATTATTGGTGTTAATGGTGCTGGTAAGAGTACATTGCTTAGAATTCTTTTAAATGAAGAAGCTTATGATGATGGTATAATGACTATTGCGAAGAATATTCGTATTGGTACATTGAATCAGGAACATAAGTTTGATCTTAATAAGAGTATTTATGAAACATTGGAAGAACCTTTTGAAGATTTAAAGAAAATAGAGAAACGTATACATGAATTGGAACAGGAAATGGCTGTCACAAATGATTTAGATACAATCATGAATCAGTATGATTCTTTATTATCTAAATTCCAGGATGAAGGCGGTTATGCCATGGAGTCACAGGTAAAAGGTGTTCTCAATGGTTTAGGTTTTGATGAGGATATGTGGTATAAACCTATTGGTATTTTATCTGGTGGACAGAAGACAAGAATTGCGTTAGGTCAGTTGTTATTACGTTCTCCCGATTTATTATTACTAGATGAACCGACCAACCATCTTGATGTAAATTCTATTGAATGGTTAGAAAACTATTTAAAACAGTATAATAAAGCTGTAATTGTAGTATCTCATGACCGTTATTTTATTGATCAAGTGTCTACTTCTATTATGGAAATAGAGAATGGTAAGAGTAAAATCTATAAATGTAATTATTCTAAATATGCTGAAATCAAGAAGCATGATCGTGATGTAGAATTAAAACACTATTTAAATAACCAAAAAGATATTAAACGTATGCAGGAGTCTATTGATCGTTTAAAATCTTATAACCGTGAAAAACAGGTAAAACGTGCTGAATCTAAAGAGAAAGCACTTGAACGTATGGAGAAGGTAGAAAGACCTGAAAGTCTTCCTTCTAGTATCCGTTTTGCATTTGAGCCTGAAATAGAGAGTGGTTATGATGTTTTAAAAGTAGATGATGTAGCGATGGCTTTTGATAAGCCATTGTTCGATTCTGTGTCTTTTGAAGTCAAGAAAGGTGAAAGAGTTGCTTTACTTGGTCCTAATGGTGTAGGTAAGACAACTATGTTCCATTTGATTCTTAAAGATTATTTACCTGTACATGGACGTATTCGTTTAGGTTCTAAGGTGATGATTGGTTATTATGATCAGGAACAGACTTCTTTATCTCCTGAAAAAACAATCTTTGATGAAATACATGATGCTTATCCTGATATGAATAATACAGAAATCAGAAATATCTGTGCTGCATTCTTATTTAAAGGTGAAGATGTATTTAAAACAATTGATGTTTTATCTGGTGGTGAAAAAGGACGTATCGTCTTAATTAAGTTATTACTTAACAAAGCAAACTTCTTAATTCTAGATGAACCAACAAACCATTTAGATATTCAATCTAAAGAAGTGCTAGAAGATGCATTATTAGATTTCCCTGGTACTATTCTCTTTATTTCTCATGACCGTTATTTTATTAATAAATTGGCTACTAAGATTGTAGAGATGAATCCTCATGGTGATGAAATATTTGGTGGTAACTATGCTTATTATCTTGAACATCGTAAAGTAGAAGAAGTTGTGAAAGAAACAGCGGTAAAAGTTCAAAATAACATTGACAAGAAAAAGAAGAATAGATTAAAGAAGATAGAAAATGATATTTCTGACTTTGAAGAGAAGATCAGTGCGAAGGAAGAAGAACTCCATAGTGATGAAGTGATGAATGATTATCAGAAGTATAATGAAATCACTGCTGAACTAGAAGACTTAAACAACAAATTAGAAGAACTCATGATAGAATGGGAAGAACTTTCAGAAGAGATGAACGCTTAAAAGGACTAGGGGCAACCCTAGTCCTAATTTCTTTGTTTTAAGTTATAGATAAGTATAAATGCACAGATAAAATCACCAATGATTGATACAATAAATGGATAAAATGCATAAAGATCTTTTAATGTTGGTAAGAAAGATAAGGCAAAAATATTCTGTGAATAACATAAGAACTTAATGCCTATCACCATAAAAGCAATCATATAAGTAAACCATAAACAATAATGTGTATAGATTCCTCCTGGCACAACATGCTTTAATCTTTCATATTCATTCTCTGTTCCTCTATTATGAGATAACTTAATATACATATTCTTATATATCTTGAGATTCATACGTGAGAACATGATGATTGGAATATAGAGTAATGTCCAGAAACCAATAGTCCCTAAGTAAGGACACAATAAACCACTCACAATAGAAGCACCCATACATATATAGAAGGAACGCGGCATAGTAAATGTCAGCCCTTCAGGATCAAAGTAATCATAAAGTTCTCTTCCACCATAACGATGTAACCATTTATTTCTTTCATCATAAACAGTCTTAATAGATAAGACATTAACCATTAAACCAATCATATAAAGTACTGTATTCAGCAATTCCCCTCTTTTATTAATAAGAGTCACAGTACTGTCTCCATCTAATTGATAGAGGAAAAGCATAATAACTGAAGTTACAACAACTAACATTACAGATAGTATAAAATAAGCATTATAGAGTGTGTCTTTTTCTGAATCATCAGCCTTTTTAATACGATATTCCATCAAGCCATAAAGACCTGTTTCTATTAATACAGCAAGACTTCCTAGACCTATAGGAGGATTAATTAGGAAAATAAACCAGCTTATTAGCGATAAAATAATAGCGTTCATATTTCCCTCCTTTCTAACCTATCATACACTAAAAAAAACATCCGGAAAAGACCGGATGTTCATTTATTATTCAACGTCGAAGTCGTCTGATAAGTCTTCACCATTAGTAGCGATGACTTTCTTATACCAGTAGAATGAATCTTTCTTATAACGGTCAAGAGTTCCTACTTCTTCATCTGTAGTATCTACATAGATGAAACCATATCTCTTTCTGATACCTTCATGAGTTGATACTAAGTCGATTGCTGACCAAGGGCAGTAACCCATCATTTCGATGTTTTCAGTAACAGCCTTATGTAACTGTTCGATATGTGCTCTTAAGTATGCAATTCTGTAGTTATCATGAACACGACCATCTTCTAATGTATCGTATGCACCTAAACCATTTTCAGTAACGATCATTGGTAAATGATAACGAGAATACATTTCTCTCATAGTTGCTAAGAAACCATCTGGATCAATTTCCCAACCAAATTCAGTCTTCTTAAGGTTTGGATTTGCATATCCTTTATAGTAACCTGCTTCACCACGAGCTGACTGCTGGTCTGCACCTGGATCTAATTCATCATCAGCTGCTGCTTTCTGTACAGTTGCAGTTGAATAGTAGTTGAAACCAATGAAGTCTGGATGTGCATTCTTCATAGCTTCTTCATCACCTTCAGCAAATGTAGGTGTTGCATCATTTTCTTCTAAGTAAGTCCATACTAAGTTATTGTATTTTCCATAAACTGCCATATCTAAATATAACCAGTTTCTGATTGCATTGTATTCCTGAGCTGCTAAATTATCTTCTGGCTTACAAGTTGCTGGATATACATAAGAAATATTTGGAGCTGGACCAATCTTAGCATTAGGAAGCATTTCATGACATAAAACCATAGCTTTAGCCTGAGCAACTAACATATGGTGGTTCTGCTGATATACTTCTTTTAATACATTTGTAGTACCTTCAGGAATTCTTAATGTACCAATAATTGGACCAACTAAAGTAAGCATGTTCTGTTCGTTGATAGTTAACCAATATTTAACTCTATCACCGAAGTTTTCAAACATAACCTTTGCGAAGTTAACGAACCAGTCTACTGATTCAGGATTAGACCAAGAACCTCTCTTATCTAATGCATCAGGCATATCAAAGTGGAACATAGTCACTAATGGTTCGATATTATATTCTAAACATGTATTAATCACATCATTGTAATGATCGATACCTGCCTGATTTACTTCACCAGTTCCATTAGGAATAAGTCTAGTCCAAGCGATTGAGAAACGGTATGTCTTGAATCCCATTTCAGCCATTAACTTGATATCTTCTTTATAACGATGATAGTGATCGGCACATACATCTAAAGATGCAGTTCCCGCTGGTAATTCTTTAACATCCTGACATGATGGTCCTTTACCATCTGATAAATTAGCACCTTCTACCTGATAAGCTGAAGTAGATGCACCCCATAAGAAATCTTTTGGAAAAGCTTTTAATTTGTTGTCTAACATTTATGAGTCTCCTTTTCTTTTTTTCTGACACCATTATAACGGAAGATTTTAAAAATCATGATTCTTTTCAAGAATAGAAAAAAGAGAGAATATTTTCACATTTTCTCACTTATCTTACACTTTTTTAAAAAGTATCTTAAATTTTCTTTTCCATTAAGTATCTTAGAAGTCTTTCTCCACGTCTTTCATTGATTTGTTCTTCAATGACTGCATAACCTTTAGATTCAAAGAATGGTTTAGATGTAATAGATGAAGTCACATTAATTACATGACTTCCATGTTTTTTTGCATATTCTTCTAACTCTTCTACAAGTTTAGATGCAATCCCTTTTCTTAAATAATCAGGATGAACATATAAACGATCCAAATATCCAGTTTTGCCAATATTACCGAATGCAATCAACTTATCATCTTCCTCAACCACGATAGTATGATTTTTCTCTAAAGACTTTTCCCAATGATATTCATTAGCAGCCTTAGGTGCAATAGCATCTAATTGTTCTTCACTATAATCATTCTTATTGACTTCATGGACAGTGACATAAAATAAATCCATAACTGCATGAAGATCTGTGTCCTTGTATTCTCTAAATTCCATTTATATCACCTCTATTTCATACATCACATTATACCATTATTTGCCCATAAAAAAAACGGTCATTATAGACCGTTTCTATTAAATACCGAATAATAAATCGATATAGTTTGGAATTGGATACTGCTGAGCACTTACCTTAGTTTCTAAGCTATCAGCAGTTGCACGTAATGCATCCATAGCTGGGATAACTAAATCCCTCCATGCAGTTGCAGTATCTAATGTAGAAGAATCAGTTGATTCAGCTTTATTGATGGCAGTTTCTAATGTAATCATCTGTTCACGCATAGTTGAAAGTAAAGAAGTTAATACCTTTAAGTCTTCAACCATAAATGTATTGTCTACACCAGCCTTAGCTACTTCTTTTGCATCATTAGCTAAAGTACCACATGCCTTTACATATGCTGGATATAATTCAGTCTTAGCCATTGATAATGCTGTTAAAGCTTCAACACGGATTGTCTTAGCATAGTTATCTAACTGGATGTCATAACGTGAATCAATTTCAGCTTCAGTGAATACACCATGTTTTACAAACATTTCACGGATTTCAGGTTTCTTTAAGCAAGCGCATGCATCTACAGAGTTTGCGTGGTTAGGTAATCCACGTCTTGCAGCTTCTTCTTTCCATTCTTCTGAATATCCATCACCATTGAAGATGATTCTTTCATGATTCTTGAAGAATTCTCTAATGATATCATCTAATGATTCACCTGCATCTAATTTAGCAGCCATCTGATCATATTCTTCAGCCATAATAGCATTTAACATAGTGTTAACTGCTGCAACTGACTGAGATGAACCAACCATACGGAATTCAAATTTATTACCTGTGAAGGCAAAAGGAGATGTTCTGTTTCTGTCTGTTGAGTCTTTAGAGAAATCTGGGATAACTGATACACCAGTAGTGAATCTTTCACCAGTAGTCTTATTTAATTCTTCACCATCAATGATTGCTTTAATAACTTTATTTAAGTCATCACCAACGAATGCTGAAACAATTGCAGGTGGAGCTTCGTTAGCACCTAGTCTGTGGTCATTACCAGCACATGCAGCAGATAATCTTAATAATTCAGCATATTCATCAACACCCTTGAGAGCACATGCAAGAGTAGCTAAGAAAGGCTTATTGTTGATTGGGTCAGGTCCAGGATTAAATAAGTTAATACCTGTATTAGTCATTAATGACCAGTTGTTATGTTTACCAGAGCCGTTAACACCTTCAAATGGTTTTTCATGTAATAAACATCTTAAACCATGTTTCTTCGCAATATCCTGAGATAACTGCATTACTAATGCATTGTTATCAGCAGTTACATTAGCTACTGTATATACACAAGCAACTTCATGCTGTGCAGGAGCTACTTCGTTATGCTTAGTCTTTGAAGGAATACCATATTTCCATAATTCGTTATCAAGATCCTTCATGAAGGCACCTACTTTACGTTTAATAGAACCAAAGTAGTGATCTTCTAATTCCTGACCCTTAGGAGCAGGAGCGCCATAAAGAGTACGACCAGTTAACTTTAAGTCAACTCTCTTCTGCCAGTATTCATCTAATACTAAGAAATATTCCTGTTCAGCACCAACTGAAGCAGTCACTTTATCAACACCTTCTAAACCAATCTTAGTTAATAAGTTAGAAGCTGATGCACTTAAAGCATCACAAGCACGTAATAATGGAGTCTTTTTATCAAGTGCTTCACCAGTATAAGAACAGAATAATGTAGGAATATATAAGCTTCCGTCTTTTACAAAGGCTGGAGAAGTACAATCCCATGCAGTATAACCACGTGCTTCGAAAGTAGCACGAATACCACCAGATGGGAAAGAAGAGGCATCAGGTTCACCTTTTCTTAATGTCTTACCACTAAATTCAAGAACTGCTCCACCATTTCCATCTGGTTCTAAGAAAGCATCATGCTTTTCTGCAGTTAAACCAGTCATTGGCATAAACCAATGAGTGAAATGTGTAGCACCATTTTCAACAGCCCAGATCTTCATTGCATTTGCGATTACTGTCGCAACTTCTTTTGAAAGAGGTTCTCCCTTATCTAGAGCTTCATGGAAAGCTTTATAAGTAGATTTAGGAATGCGTTCCTTCATAGTTTCGTCGTTAAATGTATAACGACCGTATTCATCTAAAAGTTTGTTCATTTCCATACGATTACATCTCCTTTTTATGGGTATGATTGTAGCAATAAAAAATATTTGCGTCAATACTTTTTTATCACTGTGCAATAATTTTTATCATTCACTCCTTATTGCACCCACATAGTATCACAAAATGTAGGCTTTTAACTACTCTAATTCAATAATTTTCACTTTTTAAAAAATATTAGCCAACTTGTTATTTAATACCGAAAAGATTATAATTGTAGCGAGGTGAAAAACATGTTTGGAAAACAGAAAACATTGATCATAGATCACAACAGTGAACGTAATAATCGCATTAAGAATTATCTCGACCAGGATCATTTCATTTGTTATCAAGCAAAGACATTGGATGAATTTAATTCTCTTTATACAAACAATAATTATGATTGTATTATTCTAGAAGATGTATTTCCTGGTATTAATACTAATAAGTTCCTAGTAAAAAATAGACGTAACTCACAAGCTATAACTATAGTTGTAAGTGATATGTTAAATGAAGCTTACTTAGAAGATTTATTAGATGCCGGTGCTGATGATTACATTGTAGTACCCTTCTCATTAACTTCTTTATTAAGAAAAATTCAAGATGTCTATAAGATGGGTGTTTTAAGACCTAGAAAGATCTACCGTTTTAAAGATATTATATTAGATGATACTGCTAAGACCGTTTCATTAAATGATCATTCAGTCACTCTAACTAAAAATGAATTTAAACTATTAAAAATGTTGATGTCTCATCCCTATCAACCTTATACTTCAACCAAGATTTTTGAAGGTATCTGGGGTGATAGTGTTTATGCAGACGATCAATCAGTCATGAACCTAGTAAGTTCACTTATAATAAAATTAAATAGAACAGGCTCTCATGAAGAGTATATCAGACGCTTTGGCGCTAACTCTTATAAGATGGCTATATAGAAAAAAAAGAATGCATCACGCATTCTTTTTTTCTTTTAGCTTCTCTTATTGATTTTTCTACGTCTTCTGTTTTCGCGTCTTTCTTTCTTTTCAATCTTACGATGCTGGTCAGTATAATCCGCTACTGTACAGTGGATACGTTTATTAGATTCGCAAATTGCATCTACAAATTCATATCTATCTTTTGGGAATGTACTATATCTCTTCTTTAAATCTGTATAAAGTTCAATAGCATGAGGTCTAGTGACTAAGTCAGCCATTCTTGATACTGGATCACAAATGACTTCACATGACATTAAGTCTACTTCTTTTTGAGGTAATAATCTTCTTTTAAAGATTAAAGTTTTGCCATCGACAATATATTTATAAGGACGACACCCTAAGAAATAAAAATACAATACAGCTAAGAAAATTGAAACAATAATAAATGACTGCTGATCCAATGATTTTAATACAAACATGACGATATCATAAACCCAAACAAGAGTTAAAGCACCTAGCCAGATACCTACAGCTAGATTTGGTTTTACCTTGAATTCTTTCATAAAAAAAAGGCCTCACTTTCTTTTATATTATACAATATTTAGTCCTTTATTACAATAAAAAAGAAGAGAGGCAAGGCTCTCTTCCCATTGTCGAAATATTATAATTATAAACTTTAAATAAATTATTCAGCAGCCTGTTTAGCCTGATACTTTTCGTAAGCAATTAGGAATGGGATGTAGATTAATGTTGATGCTGCAAGTACGATCAACTGAGAAATTGCACCCATTGGGCGACCACCTGTAGCTAAGAAGCCAAGGATAACTGGTGGCATTGTCCAAGGTACTTCAAGTACGATCTTAGGACAGAATCCACTAGAAACTAAAATATAACCAATTACGATAGTAGCAACTGGAGCTAAGATAAATGGAATGTCTAGAATTGGGTTCAATACTAGAGGGATACCAAATGTCATAGTTTCGTTGATGTTGAATAAACCTGGAACGATTGAGATACCAGCGATTGTTCTGTTATCTTCACGTTTAGAGAAGATAAGAATTGCGATTACTAAACCGATTGTAACACCAGAACCACCGAATTCACCAAACATCTGTAACATAGTTAAGTTCATTACATATGGAATGTCCTTCTGAGTAGCACCTGCAGTATATGCAGCTGTGTTAGCATATAGTAATGGTCTGAAGATTGGTTCCTTAACAGCAGCAACCATGTTGTTACCATGGATACCTACGCACCAGAATAATGAGATAATTACATAAAGAATAGCAACTGCAAAGATATTGTTACCAATTAAGCTCTGTAATGGTTTCTGAACCATGTTGAAGATAAATGCGTTTAATTCAGAACCAGTAGCTAACTGACATACTAATCCAACAGCACCAACAACGATACATGTTAAGCAAGTTGGGATTAATACTTCGAATGCACGAGCAACTCCAGGTGGAACCTGTTCAGGCATCTTGATCTTTAATGAATCATTCTTACGGAACATGTTATAAATTTCCATACCAACGATTGCAACAATTAAACCTGTGAATAAACCAGTTGCAGCAGTGTAGTTACTTAAAATACCACTGTAAGTAAAGCTATCAGCTGTAATTTTATGCTTAGCAGCTTCACCAGTCACATTAATGAAATCACCTAAAGTATAACCATGAGATTTACCAGCCTTATCGATGAAAGAAGCACCTAAGTCCTTAGCAGCAAATGAAGTTGGAGTTACCATCATCCATAAGATGAATCCTAATACAGCTGGGTAAGCACCAGTTTCACCATTTGCTTCAGCAATTTCAGAAGCAAGTAGCATAGTAATACCAATAGTAATACATGAGATTGTAGCATACTGCATAGCAGCAAAGATTGGGTTAAGAACTTTAAGAGCCATAATTGGAGACCATAAAGCACCTAAACCTGTTGAATCATTTACTAAAACGTTTGTCCAAAGAACACCAACGGCACCTGAGATTGTAGCTGGCATGAAGTTCTGGAATGCATTCTTGATTGCATTCAAGTACTTATTCTGACCACACCAAGCACCGACACGTCCTAGCTTATCAGCAAAAGCGTCCATAAATTTTCCTCCCTAAATCTTTTCGACAATTACAGTATAATCGCTCTTTATAAAAATGTCAACGGTTACATTTTGAAATGTATGGTACTTTTAATCATAATATCCCCATTTTGAACTGTAACAAATTGAAATTATATTGATTATGAGCATGTTTTTCTAATAGCGCTTTCATTTTGCGAATTTTTGCTTTTTGAAAATAAAATATATTTAATTCAATCACTTTATATTTATTTTGTGAATTTGTTACAAAAAAGACAGTCAGCGACTGTCTTCAAAGTTTTAGAATAAATTGTTTTGCTTATTCAGCCTCAGCCTGTTTAGCCTGATACTTTTCGTAAGCAATTAGGAATGGGATGTAGATTAATGTTGATGCTGCAAGTACGATCAACTGAGAAATTGCACCCATTGGGCGACCACCTGTAGCTAAGAAGCCAAGGATAACTGGTGGCATTGTCCAAGGTACTTCAAGTACGATCTTAGGACAGAATCCACTAGAAACTAAGATATAACCAATTACGATAGTAGCAACTGGAGCTAAGATAAATGGAATGTCTAGGATTGGGTTCAATACTAGAGGGATACCAAATGTCATAGTTTCGTTGATGTTGAATAAACCTGGAACAACAGAGATACCAGCAATTGTTCTGTTATCTTCACGTTTAGAGAAGATAAGAATTGCGATTACTAAACCGATTGTAACACCAGAACCACCGAATTCACCAAACATCTGTAACATAGTTAAGTTCATTACATATGGAATGTCCTTCTGAGCAGCACCTGCAGTATATGCAGCTGTGTTAGCATATAGTAATGGTCTGAAGATTGGTTCCTTAACAGCAGCAACCATGTTGTTACCATGGATACCTACGCACCAGAATAATGAGATAATTACATAAAGAATAGCAACTGCAAAGATATTGTTACCAATTAAGCTCTGTAATGGTTTCTGAACCATGTTGAAGATAAATGCGTTTAATTCAGAACCAGTAGCTAACTGACATACTAATCCAACAGCACCAACAACGATACATGTTAAGCAAGTTGGGATTAATACTTCGAATGCACGAGCAACTCCAGGTGGAACCTGTTCAGGCATCTTGATCTTTAATGAATCATTCTTACGGAACATGTTATAAATTTCCATACCAACGATTGCAACAATTAAACCTGTGAATAAACCAGTTGCAGCAGTGTAGTTACTTAAAATACCACTGTAAGTAAAGCTATCAGCTGTAATTTTATGCTTAGCAGCTTCACCAGTCACATTAATGAAATCACCTAAAGTATAACCATGAGATTTACCAGCTTTATCGATGAAAGAAGCACCTAAGTCCTTAGCAGCAAATGAAGTTGGAGTTACCATCATCCATAAGATGAATCCTAATACAGCTGGGTAAGCACCAGTTTCACCATTTGCTTCAGCAATTTCAGAAGCAAGTAGCATAGTAATACCAATAGTAATACATGAGATTGTAGCATACTGCATAGCAGCAAAGATTGGGTTAAGAACTTTAAGAGCCATAATTGGAGACCATAAAGCACCTAAACCTGTTGAATCATTTACTAAAACGTTTGTCCAAAGAACACCAACGGCACCTGAGATTGTAGCTGGCATGAAGTTCTGGAATGCATTCTTGATTGCATTCAAGTACTTATTCTGACCACACCAAGCACCGACACGTCCTAGCTTATCAGCAAAAGCGTCCATAAATTTTCCTCCCTTAATTTTTTCGACAATACTGAGTATACTGATAAAACAATCGATTGTCAACGGTTACATTAGAAAAAATATGGTATTTTTAATTAAGAAGACCATATTTTTGCATCTATAAAATAGAAATTATATTGAAAAATTCAAGATATTTTTCATTCTACACGCATTGATTATATTTTCATAAAATAAAAATATAAATTTATTAATACAGTTATATTATTTGTATATTTTTACCACTTGTAAATAAATTGCAATATTAAAAGAGAACTATAACACATAGTTCTCTTAATTATTGTTCTACAATAACAGTTTGGAATTCAAAGTCTGCATAGTGACGACGATTGAATGTCAACTCAAATACAGAGCCATTAGAAAGGTATGTTGTCTGTTCTTCCTGAATATAAGGTTCCCCTTCACCTAGTCCTAAGAATGACTGTTCGAGTATTGTAGACAGTGCTGATGTGATCTTTAAATGACAACTCTGAACCGTCAAATGTAATTGATTGATTACATATTTATACAATGAATCCTTTAAGACTTCTGCTTTCAGGTTAACTAAACGATATAGCGGAATATATGTAATCTCTACACAATAAGGTTTTCCATCAACAGAACGATTTCTAATAATATGATAAACAAAGTCTCCTTCATCTATCTGTAGCTTTTCCGCTATTTTCTTATCACTTGGTATAACCTCAAATACTTTAATATCCGAAGTCACATCATGTCCTTCAAAACGCATAGAAAGACTGCGCATACGGACAGTTTCATTCTTTTCAGATACATTGAGTTCTTTCACAAATGTACCTGCTCCACGGCGACGAATAATGAGACCTTCTTTTACTAGAATCTCCAAAGCCTTCTTCATGGTTTCTTTATTACAATGGTAATTAACACATAACAAGTACTCGTAAGGAAGTTTCTGGCCCGAAGTATATTCTCCCGACTTAATCTTCTCTCTAATTGCATCTGCAATATCTCTATACTTTGCCACAAAACCACCTCCTCCTTAAAAATACCATACTTTAAAAAAGAATGCACTGTATAATTCTTATTTTGTAATTTTTTTACACCAAATCTTTTTATTTTCTAAATTATATAGTGTGAATGTTTCATTTTCATAAACTAAGAAACTCTTTACACCTTGTTTTGGTAAAGAAATAGAGTTTGGATTCACTGTGTAGAAGCCATGGTCTTCAAATACTGGAACATGATAATGTCCATAAAGGAATACATCACCCTTCTTTAAATAAGGCATATTGTCTTTATTGTATAAATGTCCATGAGTAATATAGAAATCATGTCCGTCTACATTAAGTAATGCATAATCACTTCTCATAGGGAAGTCTAAGACCATCTGGTCTACTTCTGCATCACAGTTACCTCTTACTGCAAGGATCTTATCTTTATATTTGTTTAATAAAGGAATACACTTTTTAGGTGCATAACCTTCTGGTAAGTCATTTCTAGGACCATGATATAAAATATCACCGAGGATAATTAAACGGTCTGGCTGCTCTTCATCAAAGTAGTGCATTACTTTTTCTAGGTCATTATAAGAACCATGAATGTCTGATATGATCATTAGTTTCATTTTATTCCATCTCCAATCCGATTGGGCAGTGATCACTACCAAGTATTTCACTATATATTAAACTCTCTTTTATTCTCTCTTTCAATGAATCAGAGACAATAAAATAGTCAATTCTCCATCCAGCATTTCTTTCTCTTGATTTAAACATATAACTCCACCATGTATAAGCATCCTTTTTATCTGGATAAAGATATCTGAATGTATCAATATAGCCATGAGATAAAAGTTCTGTCATCTTATTACGTTCCTGATCAGAGAAACCTGCATTATGATGATTGGATGAAGGGTTCTTTAAATCTATTTCATTATGAGCTACATTGAGGTCACCACAAAGGATGACAGGCTTATTAAGAGCATCTAAATAGGCAAGGAAGGCATCCTCCCATTCCATGCGATAATCAATTCTAGCAAGCTCTTTTTTAGAATTAGGTGTATAACATGTTACAAAGTAATAGTCTTCAAACTCTAATGTAATGACTCTTCCTTCCTGATCATGTTCCTCTATTCCTATTCCATAAGATACTGATAGTGGTTCTATTCGAGTAAGTACAGCTGTTCCACTATACCCCTTCTTAAGAGCATCATTAGTATAAAGTGTATAACCTGAGATATCTAATTCAATCTGATCTTTTTGCGCCTTAGTTTCCTGTAAGGCAAAAATATCAGCATTCAATGATTCAAAACTTTCTAAAAAACCTTTTTTTAAACAGGCACGAATGCCATTTACATTCCATGATACGTATTTCATATTCTCTCCTCAAAAAAAAAGGAGCTAAAAAGCCCCTTCTCCATTTTCTGCAATCGCATAACGAACAATTGTTTTCAGTTTTTCACTTGGTGTCTTTTCATAATCATTTAAGTAGACTTCATGATGGAATCCTTCTAAACGCATATTTTGAATAGTAATAAATTCCATAATCTGCTTAGTTGTATTGATTTCAGTATTATAAGCACCCTTATGTAGCATCTGTACGCAATGTCCTTCTGTCATCCTCTTAAGATATATATCTACAATGTAAGGATTATCCTTCTTGTTAGCAGCTTTCTGTTTAATAATTTCAAATGTATTCGGATCTAGAAGCTTTGGTTGTGCCATCATTAAAGTGAACTTAATCATCTTCTTACGAGTAACGTCAAACTTTGAATTATCATAGGTATCCCATAATCCTTCTAGCGGTGAAATAAGATAAACAAGATTCTTTTCCTGTTTAAAATACTCTCTAATTTCTGCTGACATGATTCGAAGAGCTTTTGATTTTAAGTGGAACTCTTCTACTTCAGGATTACCGATTCCATCAATCATGATGAAATTGAATTCTGGAACATCAACAATGTCAATCTTCTTTGTTGATGCATCATATTGTTTTTTATACTCTTTACGTATACCTTCCTTCATACGGCGCCTCCTTTCTTAAACGTAAACATTATACAAAAATTCACATGAAAATACTACCATTTTAGTATTATTTCTAAAGAATGTCTTGATAATGTGTCAATTTCATTAATATACTTTTGGGCATTGATTTATAACTGACAACAAAAAAGCTATTCACAAAGAATAGCCTAGATTTACTGTCAGTACTATATTGTATCAAGATTTCAATATTTCGCAACAGTTTTTTTATAATAATTTCATTGTCTTGATAACCTGTGGTTCATTAGGCATATCATTCCAAGGTGATCTTTTAACATTCGCAATCTTATCTACTTCTTCTAATCCTTCAGTAATTAAACCAAAAGCAGCATAGTCACCATCTAGATGTGGTGCGTCAGCATGCATAATAAAGAACTGAGATGAAGCAGAATCCTTAACCATTGTTCTTGCCATCGATAAAACACCTCTTGTATGCTTTAGGTTATTAGTCACACCATTAGATGCAAATTCACCCTTGATAGATGCTGCTGGATGTTCTTTCATATCAGTATCATATCCACCACCCTGGATCATGAATCCTGGGATAACACGATGGAAGATTAAGCCATCAAAAAAGTTATTTTTAATTAAGTTCACAAAGTTTTCTACAGTAATAGGCGCTACTTCTGGATATAATTCACCCTTCATTACATTGCCATCCTGCATTTCAATTTCAAATAAGATTTTTTCCATGATTTTCTCCATTTCCCCGCGCCTTTGTTGCGCGGACACAAATATATAACCAAACTCAAATCCCCCAAAACTCTAGTGTGCATCTCGATATAATAGTATAATCAAAGAGAGGTGGTATACTACAGAGCACGTAGGGGTGAGTAGGCAATTCTACTCAAATAGAATATCCTGAATGATTATAAGTCGCCGCTATCTTTTCAAGCACAAATAAGTTGGACTTAGAGCCAGGACACTTATGATTGTACAATCAACTGAGTGATTAGCTTAGATAGCAGTCAATGCCGCTTCTCTTCTTTCAATGAAAGGAGAGATTTTTTTATGAAGATTGTTAGACCAATCTGCTGTGGCATGGATGTTCACAAGAATATCATTGTGGCTACAATCGGTATTACTAAT
>NZ_JACRWG010000003.1:0-108269 GCF_014306455.1 Catenibacterium faecis | reverse complement strand
TTTTCAAATTAATTGTGGACTTCCAACCGTATTCAATTTTTTGGTGAGGCGGACTTGTCCAGCGTATTGAGTGGACTTCTCTACTGTAACGAGTGGTCTTCCATTAGCGGAATACTCAATCTATTTCTATCCGCTATACTATTTGACGATTACGATCTCACAGTCTTTCTTGTGTTTTGATATATATTTAATCGGGTGGGATGCTTTAAATAAAAACAGAGAATAGTTTCTTATGAATCAGGAGTCTGTATTGTTTCAAATGCTAGAAGATTGTTTTAAGATAATGAACCGGTAGGACTACAAGTGAGTTTTACAGTTTTATCTATTGTTTTTAGTATTGATCCATTTTGATGATATTGCTTAGCTGTTATGCTTGCAGATGCATTTAAGACAGAGTGAGAAAAAGAAACACATAAAATGGTGATTATTTTTCTTATCATGTTCACTCTCCTTATTTGATTTCAATTGTTTCTTCAAAATATCCACCTTTTGAATCTCTTATTTCTTCAAAAGTCTTTTGGTAAATATATGCTTTATAGCATAAGAATACTAATAATACAGCGAGCGCAATAGATAAGAAATTCTTTAATAATCTTCTTACCTTTGCTTTTTCAATCAGTTTGTCCATATCTTCCTGCTCATAGTAACTAATAATAACTTCCTTAGGTGTACCAAGTCTTTCTACGACTTCATCATATGTCATATTATGAGAACCATCATCAATATTATCTATGAGTTTTCTTATATATTCTTTTTCAGATTTACCATAAGAAGCAAATAGATACTTACATTGTTTAATATACTTTTTAATGTTTTTATTGTAAGTCATGCTCTTCCTCCATAAATGTATCAATAATACTTGTCATCTCTTTGTATTCTTTGTATATGCCCTCTAGGTACGCTTTTCCAGATGGCTCCAAATGATAATATATTCTTGTCATTCTCTTTCCAACAAGCTTTTTCTCACTTGATATATAGCCTAGATCTTCAAACTTATAAAGAACAGGATACATACTTCCTTCTTTGATATCTATCTTACCATTTGTAAGTTCTTTAATGGAATGAGTGATCTCATACCCATAACAATCTCTTATTGAAAGAATCTTAAGAAATAACATTTCTAACTTAAAAAAGTTATTATTCTTTTTTGACATAAGGCTACCTCCATAGAAATAGTAACATGAATATATTTGTTAGACAATATATAGAAAAACTATACAATCGTTGACAAAGATATAGATACATGATAGCATTTAAATGCGGTAAACGTTTACATTGCCACAACTAATAGGAGGATAAAGAAAACAAAAATAGTGTAAAAAAATTCTTGATTGTTTTATCATGCATTTTTACTTGTGTATTACCTGTAAAAGTATTTGCGGCTGAAGATGAAGTATTAGAGTGTATTACAGATTTTCTATCTACTTGCTAAATTAAATCGCAAAATTTATCTGTTTCTGAATCAGTACCCACGTATAAAGATGGAAAAGTATTAACAACTGATAGAAAAATACAGTTTAAAGTAGGCAATTTAACTTACACAAGTGTAACTTATTTGAAATTAAGTTAATGATAATTAGTTTTCTTTGTTCACATTTTAAGATAATCTATTAATTATAAAGGAGATTATATGAAATCTAAAAAGACTATTGTAACCATTATTGTTTGTTTATTAATTGCTGTTGTTGCTGTGTTTGTAGTACCTAGTTCTGATTCTTATCTATTAGAAGTCACTGCAAGTGGAGAAAAGAAGAAAGAATATTCTTTATATAAATCAACTTCTATTTCTAATAAGCTTAAAGGTGTTGATTTTGTTGATCATCTACCTGATGGTATACAAAAATATGATGAGAGTAAAATGCGTTATGGTTCACCTTCGTATACAGTTGTATTAAAGGAGAATGCATATCGTTTTTACAGAATATCAAATAGTTCAGATGTACTTGTAACTAAATCAAATAAGAGTGATGATTCCAAAATAAAAGAATATGCTAGAATAGATAAAGATAGTTTTAAGAAACTTGCATCATCAACAAATTATGTTGATTACGATCAACTAGATTACTGGAATTAGAAATAATTTAAAGGAGAGCTTACAGGTGGCTCTCCTTTTAAATTATTTCTAATAAAATAAAACCTTTCGCTTGTATTATTAATTTAAAGCGAAAGTAGAGTATAAATCTCTTAGTTCACGAAATGTATTGCTGTATCTAAAGTAACGATTTACTTAGACAGAGTGTTAATTTTTGAAAATACTTCAGCCATTTTCACATTAAATATAAATAGTTTATCATTTGATTTTATATATAAATACCTACTATCTTCTACATCATTACATGATATCAAATAATAATCTCCATATTCGGTATTATTGAACCATCCGGCAGTGTAATTTTTATTAAATTGTCCTTTTACTTTCTTACCAAAATAAAATTGATCGATGTATTTTATCTCATTAATCTCTGAATAATAAATGCTTTCTTCACTACATAATGGTGCCTTTATAGATATTTTTTCATTATCATAATTGACCATCGGTTCAGACTGAAAATCTACTATAGTAAAAGCAATTATCATAATAGGAAAAATAAGAATGAAAACAGAAATTAATTTGCTCATTTTTTTTGACATTTTCTAACGCCTCCGTTAATAAATTTTGTAGGTCTTAATGTACTGGTCTTAGTATATCAGTTAGTCAAATTTGCACATATTGACTTTAAATTAAGCGTGAACTATAATAATTGTGAACGATGGAACAACCAGTAAGCGGTTGTCCTTGGGTTTTATATGATTGAAATGACTATCTCAAACTTTTCCCGAGGCTGAGGTAGTTATTTTTTTGCACTTTTATCTATAATGATAAGAAGTAACTTTACAATGATTCCTATAATAGACACAATAAATGCTAACGATGTTAACACCACCATGACTGTTTCATATGTTGTCATTGCGCATCACCTCCGTTTTTCAGATTTTCCCAAAACTTCTAGGAATGTGAATTTCGAAGGATTGCGTACCTTCGTCATGACGACCAAGGATAACCACCTACCGTATACGGTTGTTCCACATAAGAATTATAGCATATAAGCATATAACTGTAGGAAGTTATTAAGTATTAGAAGAAATAAAAAACCTATGAGAGAGCTACTCTCGTAGGTTTTCATATATAAACGAACTTTATGTTCGATTTATTCCTGAAAAAGCTTCTATTAAGTTCTTTTCTGTTTGTGTTCCTGCATATTTATTAGCCAAATGTATTCTCTCCTTTCATTCTTTGATAGGAATAATTCCTATTTATGTTCTAACTTTCGTTCTTTCTTTTATCAATTAAAAAACGAGAAAGAGAATTTCTCCTCTGATCACTAACATGATTGCAATAGAAAATGAACTCATATATGGAGAGGACTTAGTGATAGACATATTTCTATGTGCATTTTAATCATACTCTTTTTTTTAGAATCAGCTTTTTATTTTGGAACAAATTGATCTTATTTGTATCTTCTTATTATACTATCTCTTGGATTATCTAAATGATATTCTTTAGCCCACTTTCTAAAATGTCGATTAATATATTTATTAAGTTGAACCATATCTCGTTTATTAAGATAGATGTCAACTAATCCAAGAGGATCTTCTAATGGATAATCTTTAATTCTTTCCATCATTTGATAAACAACTTCATTGTTCATAATTTGAAAAGAATAAGTATCATATTGTGTAATAACATCTAAATCCACATAATAATTCATATATATTTCCATGAATCTCATAAGTCCAATCGAACTGGACATTGATAGTTTAAAGCATTTGACATCACTGTATTTTATTTCTGTCTGAACATATTGAAGAAAATCTTTATAAAAATATAAACGATCATAAATCGTTCCATAATCTAAAACATTATCTACTGCTATTTTAACTTTTTTTCTTTTAATATAATTATTAATTTTTTCATCTATATGATCTAAATCAAGTTGTCGTTGTTTTATCAAATCTTTTTTATTTTCCAAAACATCTCTAATTGATTTCTGTTTATTAATAATCTGTTTGATTTCTTCTATAGTGACGTCCATCTCTCTTAATAGGAGAATAAACTTAATTTTTGAAATATCATCTTGATTATAACATCGATAATTATTGTTATCTCTTGATGGTTTCACTAAACCTTCATTTTCATAATAAATTAACGTTTTCTTTGTAATATCTAACATTTCTTCTACTTCATGTGTTGTCATAACTATCACCTCTACTCATATTAAACAGTATGACCTTAGGATATAGTCAAGTATTTCTTACAATAAAGATAAATATAAGACAATATACATATTTGAATAACTTTCATCTTTTAATCTAAACCCTTGTGGGATCATACCAACTTCTTTAAACCCTAACGATTTATAAGTGTGTAAAGCTGATTTATTACATTCAACAATAGCATTAAATTGCATACCTCTAAAATCTGATTCCTTGGCTGTTTTAATAGAATGGTCCCCTAAATATTTTTCTAAATGTTTTTCTCTCATTGTTATAACTACTAAATTCAATATTTGATTATTCCGCTTTGGTTGATCACTTATTCTGATTAGGTTGACCAAGTGTTCCGATACTTTTGACCAACTAACCAATTTAATAAAATTCCGGTGGGGTTGACCAACCATTCCGATGAATCTGACCACCCAAAAATCTTGACTGTAAAAAAGTACATCCAGGATTGTTTTTGTTTATCTGCTTCTCATTGACTTAGAAGAGAGATGGAAGCAGAAAGGAAGTATTCGAAGAGGTAGAAAAGAAAACACTAAGACCGCTCCCTGAATTTCCTTTTGAGGTATGTCACTGGTTTTATTCAAGAAAGGTACAGCTTAACTGTCATATCGCTTATAAAAAAGAACTGGTATTCAGTTCCATATGAATATGTAGGCAAGATGGTAGACATTAAGGTGACTGAGACCACATTGACTACCTATTATCAGAATAAGCGTATTAATGTATATAAGGTGTTTCCAGATTACGTTATAAATAAATTCCACAAATAATCATGATATGCCAGAGTCTGTCAAAGTAACAGAATGGGATGATGAACGCATAAAGAAAATAGTAGATATACTCTACTATTCTAATAATTCTAAAACTCTTTTTTGAATAATTTCTTCCAAATATTTGAGTCTTTTTCTAGGTAATCGATATGTATAATGACTTTCAAACTTGAAACCTATTAATTTTCTTAGTTTCTCCTTTTGTCTTTTTGTTATACGTGGTTTTACAAAAGTAATAAAATCTTGATATGTTGCAGGAAGTCTTGTTTGGATGTATTGATTAATATTTTTAAAATCATCATCCATAGCATAACAAAGAAGTGATAATCCATTATCAAAAATAGGCGCACATCCCACAATTTTATTTGATTTATTATCAATTAAAAAACCAAAGTTACCAAAATGACGATCTTCATTTAAAATAACTGCATCAAAAACAAGCATATCTAATAATTCTTGATAATAGCTTTCACCTAGCTTTTTATAATAATCAATAACTGACTCTATTCCACCTGTTTTTATAATTCTTCCAACTGGAATATAAGATACATTTTCATTTGTGAAAAGTAAACATGTTGAACAAAGCTTCCCTTTCCATTTAGAAAGTCCATAATCTACATAATGTAAATCCATTGTTTTGGCAATTTGTGAAGCATAATATTCACTATAAGGTTCTAAGCCACTATTCGCAAATCCTTCTGTTCCTGATTTATAAAGAAGAATATTATTTTTTATTCTTCTCCATGATTTTGCAAGCATCCCATTTGTTGTAAATTCAGGCGATGATCTAAATGAAGTTCTTGTATAACTTCCATATCCTGTAAAAGCAATGGAAGCAATATTTGTATTAAAAGAATTATGATAAAGATTTTTATCTTTAAATAAGTCTTTACAATCTTCTTGCACAACCCAATAACTATCATTCAATGATAAGCCTTGACATATATCAATAATACCTTTTGTATCTTTTTCATTTAATCCTAATCGAGATAAAAAATTAGAAACATAGGCTCTATTTCTAGGAATCGTCCTTTTTTGAAGCCATTTTTTTAATCCTTCATTACTTAATTCTAAGTCTAATGGTAAAAGATATTGTAAATTTTGATTAACAGTATTAATCAAAACTTCTAATCCATCATTTGTATTTTTCATAGAAAAATACAATAAATCATTATCATACTGTTTTAAAATATAATTCATGAAAAACACATCCTTTCAAAAAATAATTATCTAACAATTTCCATCAAACATAAATAATCTGCAATCTTTACTTTCATTACATCCATTTTACCTCATCTTTAAAAATAAAAACACAATAAAAATCTGATTATCCGCTAAAACACAGTATCTATCAGCATTTTCAAGGGAACAAATACATCAATTTACTACTTATTTACTACCATTGAATGAGCCTTGATACGCCAGTTTCCCTAGATATGCAAAGATATGGTACAGCACATCAGTATTGAAACAAGAAAAAAATTGAATATTTTATAGACTATGGAACGCCTAAAATGACGTTCCTTTTCTATTTCCAGCCGTTCTTATTGGACGGCTATTTTATTACTCAAAATGAAAGGAGCATTAGATTTATGAAAAAGACATGGATACGATTGTGTACGGGCTTCTTAGCTCTTGCGACTGTCGTTACTGCTTTACCGACTACACCCGTCCATGCAGAAAGTAAGCAATACTGGACGGAAAGTGCAGAGCGTGTCGGTATCATTGAAAAAGTAATGAATGACGGTTCTATCGGTTCGACATTCAATGAGGGCTATATGAAAGTCGAGGGCGAAACTGCCTATTGTATCGACATCAATACAGATTTTAAGAATGGCTACAAGACCAGAGCTGACGCAAGCTCACGCATGAGTGCCGACCAGATTTCAGATGTGGCGTTATCCTTAGAGTATGTCAAACAGTATGGCGAAGCTCACAAGGAATTGAACTATAAACAAGTCTATCTGTTGGAACAATGTGTAGTTTGGCAGAGATTGAGCGTACATCTTGGCTGGCAATGTGATAACGTGCGAGCTTCTTATGATGAAATTCCAAAGGCTACGCAGGACGAAGTTTTCTCTGGTGCAAGAGCCTTTGTCAAAGAGAATAAAGGACGCTATGAATGTGGCGGTTATATCTACTCTGGCGAGGGGCAGGAATTGGGACAATTCTGGGCGAAACTGAATGTCGGAAATACGAAACTGCAAAAGGTTTCCAGTAATGCCAGCATCACAGACGGTAACGGGAATTACTCAATCGCTGGTGCAACATACGGTGTCTTTTCTGATAAAGACTGCACAAAACAGCTTGCCACCCTTACGACTGATGAAAACGGAAACACAGATATTGCAGAGGTAAAAGCAGGCACAGTCTATATCAAGGAATTATACGCACCAGCAGGATATAAAGTGGATAAAACTGTATATTCCTTAAAGGTTGAAGTTGGAAAGACAGCAATTTTGAAAGTATCAGATACGCCAAAAGTAACGGACACTTTGATTGAGCTTTTCAAGATTGATATGGAAACACAGAAAGACAATCCGCAAGGGAACGCTTCTTTAGCAGGTGCGGAATTTACATGGAAGTATTATGCTGGCTTCTACAATAAAGACAATCTCCCTGCCGAAGCTACTCGTACATGGGTTACAAAGACAATCGCTGAAACAGACAGCGACGGGACAACTCATTACATCACAAAATTAGCGGACACATACAAAGTATCTGGCGACAGCTTCTATATGCAGGACGGCAAGGCGGTTCTTCCACTTGGAACACTAACCGTAGAAGAAACAAAAGCTCCAAACGGCTACTTGTTAGAGGGTGCATATATGCAGGCTGGCGATAAGTCCGAACAGATAAAAGGCTTATATGTAACACAGATTACCGAGGACGGCGACCTTGCCGTATTATCTGGAAGTAACCAGTTTTCCGTATCAGACAAGGTTATCCGTGGCGGTGTCAAAATTCAGAAACGAGATTTAGAAACGGGCGATACAAAGCCACAAGGAAGTGCCACTTTGAAAGATACTGCCTTTGACATCATTTCCTTAAATGATAATGCAGTATTGGTTGAGGGCAAGTTATACAAGAAAAATGAAGTGGTAAAGACAATTCGTACAGATATTGAGGGTGTCGCTTCTACTTCTTCTGACCTCTTACCTTATGGAAAATTCCGTATCGTTGAGAGTGAAGCTCCCAACGGTTACTTAACTGACGGTGCAAAGCCGATTGATTTTACAATCACAGAAAATGGAAAAATCGTGGACTTAACCGAAAAAGCCCATTCTATCTATAATCAGATTAAGCGTGGAGATATTGAGGGTGTAAAAATCGGTGCAGGCACACACAAGCGTCTTGCTGATGTTCCTTTTAGGATCACAAGCAAGACAACGGGCGAAAATCACGTCGTGGTAACTGATGATAACGGGCAATTCTCCACTTCTGCTGAATGGGCTTCTCATAAGCACAATACCAACGCAGGAAAGACCAGCGAGGACGGTGTGTGGTTTGGAACTTCTGAACCAGACGACAGCAAGGGTGCATTACCTTATGATACCTACATCATTGAAGAAATGCGTTGTGATAGTAACAAAGGCTTTGAACTTATCCCACCTTTTGAAATCGTGGTATCAAGAAATAACCTTGTGATTGATTTAGGGACGCTGACTGATGAATACGAAAAAGAAATCTCTATCCATACCACAGCGACCAGCAAGGACGGCGAAAAGACTATCCTTGCAGGAAAAGAGGTAACAATCGTTGATACGGTCAAATTAGACGGACTTACAAAAGGCTCAAAATATCAGCTCAAAGGTTGGCAGATGTTAAAGGAAGAAAACGCCGAGCTTGTCATTGACGGAAAGCGTGTAGAAAATGACTATACCTTTGTCGCTGATGATGAGGAAATGAAAATAGAAATTACATATACATTCAATGCGTCCGAGCTTGGCGGTAAAAATCTGGTAACATTCGAGGAATTATACAATTTGAGCAATTCAGACGAACCCGTAAAAGTTGCGGAGCATAAAGACATTAAGGACGACGGGCAGACCGTACTTATCACAGAGCGTATCATCAAGATACATACAACCGCTACCGATAAAGACGGCAACAAAGAGCTTGAAGCTGAAAAAGAGGTAACAATCATTGATACCGTAACCTTAGAGGGCTTAGAAATCGGTACACAGTACAAACTTGTGGGCTGGCAGATGTTGAAAGAAGAAAATGCAGAACTTCTTATCAATGGAAAGCGTGTGGAAAGTGATTATACCTTTACCGCTGACAGCGAAGCTATGAAAGTGGAAGTTGCCTTTACCTTTGACGCTACTTCTCTTGACAGCAAACAGCTTGTAACTTTTGAGGAATTGTACGATTTAAGCAATCCAGACGAACCGAAGAAAGTTACCGAACATAAGAATATTGAGGATAAGGGACAGACGATTACCTTTAAGGAAAAGCCAGAAGAACCAGAGAAACCCGAAACACCACCGACACCAGAAAAGCCTAGCAGACCTAGCGACAGTCCCAAAACGGGCGACAGTACAAATGTAATGGCATTTATCGTGATGTTGCTTGCGTCTGCTGGTGGACTGGCTGGAACATATCTTTACAAACGCCGTAAAATGAAGAAATCATAAGGCGGTAACGGTATGAGGAAAGAAAAATCACGCTCTCCGCCGAAGCTGTCAAACGGCAGATTTTTGCTTATTCTGGCTTGTCTGCCTACAACCTGCAAGAACACGGATAGTCAAGGGTGCGTAAGCATTGATTTTACCCTTTACTATCTGGGGGATTGCTGGTACTTCCCAAACCGCCAGAATAAGAAATCACAATTAAAAAACTTATCAAATATAGAAAGAAACGAGGTAAAACAATATGGAAATGAAATATGTCGTGCCAGATATGACACAGTCTTTTGGAACTCTTGAATTTGCAGGCGAAAGCGAGCCAGTCTTTGAAAGAGATAAAAATAACCGCAGGGTCTTAGCCAGACGAAGCTATAACCTTTATTCTGACATACAGAAAGGCGAAAATGTTGTGGTGGAAATTCCTGTGCAGGCTGGCGAAAAGCATTTCAAGTATGAACAGAAAGTAAAACTTGTCAATCCGAAGTTATACGGCAGAGGTTACGCAATCGGGGATATGGGACATACCGATTATGTATTAGTTGCTGATGATATTGTAGCAGTTGAAGAAAAGTAAAGGAGTGAAGAATTTATGAGATTATCAAACGGGTTTGTTATTGACAAAGAGAAAACATTTGGAGAATTAAAGTTTACAGCGGTACGTGATGTGTTCTTGCAGAATGAGGACGGGACACCGAGTACCCAGCTTAAAAAGCGTATCTATGATTTGAAGTGCAGTCTGCACGGTGGAATTATCCCCGTGTCTGTACCGCCAGAAGTACCGTTAAGGGAATTTCCTTACAATGCAGTTGTGGAGCTTGTCAATCCAGTAGCCGATACGGTATCAAGAAAAACCTATACGGGTGCAGATGTGGACTGGTATGTAAAGGCAGAGGATATTGTATTGAAGAATAAAGGCAACCAGAACGCAGGTAGCCCACAGAACCCTACACCGCAGGGACAGCCGAAGAAATAAAAGTGATGTATTTGTCTTAATTTTGATTGACACGAACAATGCGGAGTGATATATTTATCTCATAAAGATACAAAAACATCTCATTTGAAAGGAGAGATAAATATGTCAAAGAAACAAATTAAAAAAATTATTTTTATGGGGGTAGGGTGTGCTTTATTGCTTATTGTTGGTACAATCTACTCCCTATTATACAATGATGGACGCTGGGTCAAAAATATGGATATGTCGGAATATGTATTTTCTTACAAGGATATTCCTATGTTAGTAATTGGAGCTTTAATAGCACTATATGCTATCTATATAGTAATTATCTGCTTTAAAAATGTCTTTTCAAAAAACAGCAGGGAAAAACGATATTCAAGAACAATTTCTCCTTACTGGGGATTTTGTGGAATGTTTGGTTTTCTGGGGTTTGGCGGATTTTGGACATACTATAAATTTGGAGAAATATTTCCTTTTGCTTTTTTCATATTTTTTGGTTTTTTCAGTTTTTTCTTTGAAGGTAAACTTTCTCATATCTTAGAAGATGAGCTTTTTCAAGAAAATAAACGTAAGGCACAATTAGAAGCCTACAAGATAGGTTTTAAACTATTATTTGTAGTTATCTGGCTTATGGCAATAGGTATGTTTTCCCGTAATGTTGAGTGGTGTGCAATATTTATGCTGATTTCTGTTCCACTTATCTATGCTCTTGTTCTTTTTCTTAGCAACTATTTATTATATCGTTATGAAAAAAGGGAATAAATTATGGAAGCAAAGTTTGTATGTAATTTAAAAAAATATCGTGTAGCACAAGAATTAACACAAGAACAACTCGCTGACATTGTAGGTGTTCGTCGTGAAACTATTATGAGATTAGAAAAAGCACAATATAATCCGTCACTTAAATTGGCAATAGATATTTCAAGAGCTGTAAAAGCTCCGATAGAAGATATATTTATTTTTGAATAAAGACAGTTTAAAGCAGTTAGTCTTAGGATTGACTGCTTTTTTCATATCCAGAAAGGAGTGATTGATTTATGCGTAAGATTTGTAACAAAGGACACCGTATCAGAGCCAGCGACAAGCAACTTGTCTATCACTTTTCCATAGGGACGCTTCTGTTTGTATTCGTAGCGGTTCTTTTGCTACTGAATACGAAACAGCTCATGCGTACCGATTGGGAGCATTTCAGCTTGTTAGAGAACGGCTTGACGCTCTCCCCTTACAACTTCATAACCATACTGATAGCGACTGGTGTTTGTGCATTGGTCGCTTTTCTGTATTACCGCTTCTGTTACGATAGTTTCAAGAAGCTCCTGCACCGTCAAAAGCTGGCAAGAATGATACTGGAAAATAAGTGGTATGAAGCCGATACCGTACAAGACAGCGGTTTTTTTACTGACCTGCAAAGCAGATCAAGAGAAAAAATCGTCTGGTTTCCAAAGATTTATTATCAAATGGAAAAGGGACTGCTTCATATCCGCTGTGAAATCACGCTGGGGAAATATCAAGACCAGCTTTTACGGTTAGAGGATAAATTGGAAAGTGGCTTGTATTGTGAGCTGACCGACAAGACCCTGCATGACGGCTATATCGAATATACCCTGCTTTATGATATGATAGCGAACCGCATTACCATTGATGAAGTACGGGCAGAAAACGGCTGTCTTAGACTGATGAAAAATCTTGTCTGGGAATATGACGCACTCCCTCATGCTCTGATTGCTGGTGGAACTGGTGGCGGTAAAACCTATTTTCTGCTGACGCTCATTGAAGCCTTACTGCATACCAACGCTGTCCTTTATATCTTAGACCCGAAGAACGCTGACCTTGCAGACTTAGGGACAGTTATGGGAAATGTGTATCACACCAAAGAAGAAATGATAGATTGCGTCAATGCCTTTTATGAGGGCATGGTACAGCGAAGTGAGGAAATGAAGCGACACCCGAACTATAAGACGGGCGAAAACTACGCCTATCTGGGACTGCCACCCTGCTTTCTTATCTTTGATGAATATGTGGCATTTTTTGAAATGCTGGGGACAAAAGAAAGCGTGAGCCTACTTAGCCAGTTAAAGAAAATCGTTATGTTAGGGCGACAAGCAGGTTATTTCCTTATCGTTGCCTGCCAGCGTCCAGACGCAAAGTATTTCTCGGACGGTATCAGAGATAACTTCAATTTCCGTGTGGGACTTGGGCGTATCAGCGAATTAGGTTACGGTATGCTGTTTGGTTCAGATGTGAAAAAGCAGTTTTTTCAGAAGCGTATCAAGGGGCGTGGATATTGTGATGTGGGAACAAGCGTTATCAGTGAGTTTTACACGCCTTTAGTCCCGAAAGGACATGATTTTTTGCAGACTATCGGCTCTCTTGCACAAGCAAGGCAGGACGGGACGGCGACGTGCGAAGCGAAAGGCGACGGCACGGACTAGCCGTTGCTGGTGTGGCGTTAGCCACGCCAGCAGGTAAAACCCCTCGGTATCTAACAGAGGGGTACGTTTGCAAATAGACAATAGACGAAAAACACAGGAAACATAAGGCTTATCGCATGGTTTCCTAGCAAAAATCGGCTGTGAAGTCGCCTTAAAAAACTTCACACTTGACAGATTGGGGGTATGGTTCTGAATGAAGAACAATGGATAAAAGAATTACGGGAAAAACGGATTGCTTACGGTATCTCACAAGGCAGGCTGGCGGTGGCGTCTGGTATCACAAGAGAATATCTCAACAAGATAGAAAGCGGAAAAATGAAGCCGTCAAAGGAACTTCTGAATACTCTGCATAAAGAACTGGCAAAGTTCAATCCAGAAGCACCGCTTACCATGCTGTTTGATTATGTGAAAATTCGTTTTCCCACGCTGGATATACAGCACATCATCAAAGATATATTAAAACTGAATATCAACTATATGCTCCATGAAAATTACGGGCGTTACAGTTATACGGAGCATTACTCTTTAGGGGACATCTTTATCTATACGTCGGCTGACGAAGAAAAAGGTGTCCTTTTAGAGTTAAAGGGGCGTGGTTGCAGGCAGTTTGAAAGTTACCTGCTGGCACAGCAAAGAAGCTGGTATGACTTTCTTATGGACGCACTTATAGACGGTGGCGTGATGAAGCGTATCGACCTTGCTATCAACGACCATACGGGCATTTTGGATATTCCAGAGCTTGCGGAAAAATGCAGGAAACGGGAATATATCGGAAAGTCCAGAAGCTATAAGTTTTACCAGTCGGGCGAGCTTATCAAGCACAGAGAGGACGACAGAGAATATATGGGGCGTACCCTTTATCTTGGGTCGCTGAAATCAGATGTGTATTTCTGTATCTATGAAAAGGACTATGAGCAGTACGTCAAGTTAGGGACACCTCTGGAAGAAGCCGACATTATCAACCGTTTTGAAATACGGCTTCGCAATGAACGAGCCTATTATGCGGTACGAGATTTACTGACCTATTATGACGCAGAACAGACCGCTTTTTCTATCATCAATCAGTATGTGCGGTTTGTTGATGAAGAACCCGACAAGCGAAAAAATGACTGGAAGCTCAATGACCGCTGGGCTTGGTTTATCGGCGATAACAGACAGAGCTTGAAGCTGACGACAAAACCAGAGCCTTACACCTTAGACCGCACATTGCGGTGGGTACAACGGCAGGTAGCACCGACCTTAAAAATGCTGAAAAAGATTGATAAGGGAAACGGTACAGACTACATGGAAACAATCGAACAGCAGGCAAAGCTCACAGAAAAGCATGAAATGATAATCAAACAGCAGACGACCCCTGCAAAAGATTTAGTAGAAAGTTAGGAGTGATAAAAAATGTGGGTATTATTAAAAGACTTCCTGCTGGTATCTATGGGAATGGGTATCGGCGTAGTCTTGATGTGTATTTTGAATGTCGGCAAAGAAGCTGACTATGAAATGGAACAATTAAAAGAAAGCGAGGACAATTAAATGAATTTCGGACAAAATTTATATCAATGGTTTTTATCAAACGCACAGAGCTTAGTGCTTATGGCGATTGTGGTTATCGGTATCTACTTAGGGTTCAAGCGTGAGTTTTCAAAGCTCATTGGCTTCTTGGTAGTTGCCTTGATTGCTGTCGGCTTGGTATTCAATGCCGGCGGTGTGAAAGATGTACTGTTAGAGCTGTTCAACAAGATTATCGGTGCATAAAATTTTATTGTAGTGCTAATATGTGAGTGATATAATATGGATATGAAGAAAACGACAAATATGAATTTGAACTTAGGAGGAAAACTATTGTGTCAAATATAAAACTAAGAAATACATATAAGTCTTATACAGCGATATTTGTAATTGGTATATTAGTAGGGTGTATATGTAGACTGTTAGATTATTTTCCCGCAGATACACTATGGAGTTTTTCATCACCTCAAACATTGTTTGGTTTTTGGATTATTACCAATACTATCATCGTTATGTTAAGCACCTCAAATATTTGTGCAGGAATTAGTTCGTTCTTGTATATGTTTGGAATGACATTAAGTTTTTATGCTTTACAAGCAATATTAGGAATGTTTATACCTATGTTTTCCGGCGGATTCCGCTTTGGGCTATTCATATTGTTTACTGTTTGGTCAATCGCTTGTGCAATAGCAGCATTTATTCTGTACTATTGGAATAGGGAACATATTTTTAGTTCAGTATTATATTCTTTACCAGTAGGAGCATTATTTGCTGAAACAATAGCAGTTTTTATTTATTTTTTGGAACATCAAACATTCCTATTTCAGTTGTTAATGGATATTATAGGAGCTGTTGTGTTTACCATAATATTTTTCAAAAAAGTAAACTATAGAAAAATGTATATTGTCGGAATTGTATTAAGTACTTTGGTATTTTATTATATTTTTCCATGGTAGTTTATATTGATAAATCCCAGTTTGACAATTTCATATCCATACACACAAAGCAGTTAGTCTTAGGATTGACTGCTTTTTTCTTACCTAAATTTTAGATTGGAGTGATGAAATGAGCGATATTTTTAAGGATATGCAGACGAAAGTCGGCTGTGATTATATTTCCGACCTGCCCTCTTACAAGCGTAAGGTGTGGCAGGAAATGAAACGACTGAACCCTGCCGATTATGAAGAAAGACAGTTAGAAGATTTTTCTAAATATGTGTTTGGTATGTCGTACCAGACCTTACAAGATGTGATGAAACAACAGAAAGGACGTGAGGAACAATGCAGGAAACAAGGGTGCTGGTGGAAACGAAAGGAACAACTGGCGAAGAAACAACATCATACTGGTTTGACCTGCCGATAGATGTTGCAGAGTTTGAAGAAAAGTTAGGTGTCGGTGCAGAAAGTGGGGATTACCGCATTATCGAAAAGGTACTGCCCTTTGCTGATGAAGTCCACGAACATACAAGCGTGTACCAGCTCAACGAATTAGATTTTATGTACCGCCAGCTTTCAAGCGATATGCAGGAAGAATATGTATCACTTCTTACCGTGTATGAAAATTTAGAAGCACTTTATATTTGCAGGAACGTGATTACGGTTTATCCCGACTGCAAAAGCATGATAGATGTTGCAAGGCAAAAGCTGATGAACGACCCGACATTTAAGCATTTATCCGAGGACTGTCAAGAATATTACTTTGACTTTGAAGCCTACGCTTCTCACTTGCAGGAACACGGGAAATTTTTAGTAACAGAACACGGTATCTTTGAACTGCCAGAGTAGGAAATGAGGTGGTGCTTATGATTGATGATATGGCGGTTTACATTGCTAATCTTGGCAAATACAATGAGGGCTATTTAGTCGGTGCTTGGTTCACGTTCCCCATTGACGAGGAAGATGTGAAAGAAAAAATCGGCTTGAATGAACAGTATGAGGAATACGCTATCCATGATACCGACAACTTCCCCATTGCGATTGGCGAGTATGTTTCCATTGAAGAACTCAATGAGATGTATGAAATGATAGAGGAACTTCCCGACTATATTGTAGAGTGTCTGGACGAATTTATCAGCCACTACGGGACGCTGGAAGAAGTCGTGGAACACAAGGACGATATTTATTATTATCCCGACTGTGAAACTATGACAGACGTTGCCTATTACTACATAGACGAATTGCAGGCACTTGGGGACATTCCACCCAGCTTACAGAATTACATTGACTATGAAGCCTACGGGCGAGATTTGGATATGGGCGGTTGCTTTATTGAAACAAGCCGAGGTATGTGCGAGATACCATATTAACGCTGGAAGATCAGCGACAAGCATTGTTGTTACTGACAGCGTATTTCTCTTTAAGGGACAGTCTGAAAATGGCTGTCCTTTTCTATTTAGAAACTTACGAAAGGAGCTGAAAGAACTTGAAAAAGATTAAATCTTATACGGGTATCTGGAACGTGGAAAAAGTCTTGTATGCAATCAATGACTTTAACTTACCCTTTCCCGTTACCTTTACACAGATTACATGGTTTGTGATTACGGAATTTCTCATTATTCTGTTTGGGGATATTCCCCCACTTTCCATGATTGAGGGAGCATTTCTCAAATACTTTGGTATTCCCGTTGCTCTCACATGGTTTATGTCGCAGAAAACCTTTGACGGAAAGAAGCCGTACAGCTTTTTGAAATCACAGATAACCTATGCCCTGCGACCGAAAATCACTTATGCAGGAAAAGCCGTAAAACTGCATAAGCAGATACTCAATGAAACAATCACGGCAGTAAGGAGTGTGAACTATGTTCCCGATAAAATATATTGACAATAACCTTGTCTGGAATAAGGACAATGAGGTGTTTGCTTATTATGAGCTGATACCATACAACTATTCTTTCCTATCCGCAGAGCAGAAATTTATCGTGCATGACAGTTTCCGACAGCTTATCGCACAGTCCCGTGAGGGAAAAATTCATGCGTTGCAGATTGCAACGGAAAGCTCAATACGAAGTATGCAGGAGCAGTCAAAGAAGCTGGTTACGGGGAAATTAAAGGAAGTTGCCTGCCAGAAGATAGACGAACAGACCGAAGCGTTAGTATCAATGATTGGGGACAATCAAGTGGACTACCGCTTTTTTCTTGGCTTTAAGCTCATGGTTACGGAAGAACAGCTCAATCTGAAGAACATCAAAAAATCGGCGTGGCTGACATTCAAGGAATTTCTCCATGAAGTGAACCACACGCTGATGAATGACTTTGTTTCCATGCCGAATGATGAAATCAACCGTTATATGAAAATGGAAAAGTTGCTGGAAAATAAAATCTCCCGTCGCTTTAAGGTGCGTCGCTTGGAAATCCATGATTTTGGGTATCTCATGGAACATCTTTACGGCAGGGACGGTATCGCCTATGAAGATTATGAGTACCAGCTACCAAAGAAGAAATTACAGAAAGAAACGCTGATAAAATACTACGACCTTATCCGTCCGACAAGGTGTGTGATTGAGGAAAGCCAGCGGTATTTGCGATTGGAACATGAGGACAGGGAAAGCTATGTGTCCTACTTTACCGTCAATGCGATTGTTGGCGAGCTTGATTTTCCGTCGTCTGAAATCTTCTATTTCCAGCAACAGCAATTCACATTCCCCGTTGATACTTCTATGAATGTAGAAATCGTGGAGAACCGTAAAGCATTAACAACCGTCCGCAACAAGAAAAAGGAATTGAAAGACCTTGACAATCACGCTTATCAAGCAGGAAGTGAAACAAGCTCAAATGTGGTGGACGCATTAGACAGCGTGGATGAGCTGGAAACGGACTTAGACCAGACAAAAGAAAGTATGTATAAGCTCTCTTATGTAGTGCGTGTATCGGCTGATGATTTGGACGAATTAAAACGCCGTTGTGATGAAGTCAAAGATTTTTACGACGACCTCAATGTAAAGCTGGTGCGTCCTGCTGGGGATATGCTGGGGCTTCATTCTGAATTTCTTCCTGCCAGCAAGCGATATATCAATGACTACGTGCAGTATGTAAAATCAGATTTCTTGGCAGGTCTTGGTTTTGGTGCGACCCAGCAGTTAGGGGAAACTACGGGTATCTATATGGGCTATTCCGTTGATACGGGAAGAAATGTGTACCTGCAACCGTCGTTAGCTTCGCAGGGTGTAAAAGGTACAGTAACAAACGCTCTTGCTTCTGCTTTTGTCGGTTCGCTTGGCGGTGGAAAGTCATTCTGCAACAATCTTCTGGTATATTATGCGGTGCTGTTTGGCGGTCAAGCAGTCATTTTAGACCCCAAAGCTGAGAGGGGCAACTGGAAAGAAACGCTCCCAGAAATCGCCCATGAAATCAATATCGTAAACCTTACCAGCGACAAGGACAATGCAGGACTTCTTGACCCGTTCGTGATTATGAAGAATGTAAAAGACGCTGAAAGTCTGGCAATCGACATCTTAACATTCCTTACGGGTATTTCCTCTAGGGACGGCGAAAAATTCCCTGTACTTCGTAAGGCGGTACGCTCCGTTACCCAGAGCGACAGTCGGGGCTTGCTCCATGTGATAGACGAGCTACGCCGTGAAGATACACCCATATCAAGAAATATCGCAGAACATATCGACAGCTTCACGGACTACGACTTTGCACACCTGCTGTTTTCAGACGGTACGGTGGAAAATGCAATCAGTCTGGATAACCAACTCAATATCATTCAAGTAGCGGACTTAGTATTACCAGATAAGGATACAACATTTGAGGAATACACGACCATTGAATTATTGTCGGTGTCTATGCTGATTGTGATTAGTACCTTTGCCCTTGATTTTATCCATTCAGACAGAAGCATTTTTAAGATTGTAGACCTTGACGAAGCGTGGGCGTTCTTAAATGTGGCACAAGGCGAAACTTTATCAAATAAGCTGGTGCGTGCTGGACGAGCTATGCAGGCAGGCGTCTATTTTGTTACACAATCTTCTGGCGACGTGTCAAAGGAAAGTCTGAAAAACAATATCGGCTTGAAGTTTGCCTTTCGTTCTACTGACATCAACGAGATAAAGCAGACCTTAGAATTTTTCGGTATCGACAAGGACGACGAGAACAACCAGAAACGCTTGCGTGATTTGGAGAACGGACAATGCTTATTGCAGGACTTATACGGGCGTGTCGGTGTGGTGCAGATACACCCAGTCTTTGAAGAACTGCTACACGCCTTTGATACCAGACCGCCCGTACAGAGAAATGAGGTGGAGTGATGAAAGAAAGGATAAAAGGTGCGTTCACAAAAAGGAAGATACTTCACTTTCTCAAAATGGCTCTGTTTGTCGTGGCACTCTCCCTTATCCTGCTCTCACTTCTGGGGACGGTGGCTCATGCGACGGGGCTTGTGGACGATACCATAAACGCAGAAAATCTTTACTCAAAATATCCGCTGTCGAATTACCAGCTTGATTTTTATGTGGATAATAGCTGGTCGTGGTTGCCGTGGAACTGGCTGGACGGGATTGGAAAATCGGTGCAGTACGGGCTTTACTGCATTACCAATTTTGTCTGGACGATAAGCCTTTATTTAAGCAATGCTACGGGCTATGTGGTGCAGGAAGCCTATAAGCTGGACTTCATCAATGATATGGCAGACAGTATCGGAAAAAGCATACAGACCCTTGCAGGCGTAACACAGAACGGTTTTTCCAGCTCTGGCTTTTATGTCGGTTTCCTGCTTCTCATTATCTTAGTGGTGGGACTTTATGTTGCCTATACGGGACTGATAAAACGGGAAACCAGCAAGGCACTTCACGCTGTTATCAACTTTGTGGTGGTGTTCGTGCTGTCCGCTTCTTTTATTGCCTACGCTCCCGATTACATCAAGAAGATAAATGAATTTTCATCAGACATCAGTACCGCTTCTTTGGACTTGGGAACAAAAATCATGCTCCCCAACTCTGACAGCGAGGGCAAGGACAGCGTGGACTTGATACGGGACAGCTTGTTTTCCATTCAAGTGGAACAGCCGTGGCTCTTGCTTCAATTTGGTAACAGCAACGCAGAGGAAATCGGGACAGACCGTGTAGAAGCTCTGGTATCAGTAAGTCCAGAGGACGAGGACGGCAAGACCAGAGAGGAAGTCGTGAAAACAGAAATCGAGGACAATGACAACAACAATCTGACGATACCGCAGGTCGTAAACCGTTTAGGTATGGTGTTCTTCCTGCTATTCTTTAACTTAGGTATCACGATATTTGTATTCTTGCTTACGGGTATGATGTTGTTCAGCCAGATACTCTTTATTATCTTTGCAATGTTTTTACCTATCAGCTTTCTACTTTCCATGATACCGAGCTATGAAAGCATGGCAAAGCAGGCAATCGTGAGGGTATTTAATACCATAATGACACGGGCAGGAATAACGCTCATTGTAACGGTGGCGTTCAGCATTTCCAGTATGTTTTATAACATCTCCACAGACTACCCGTTCTTTATGGTGGCGTTCTTGCAGATAGTGTGTTTTGCTGGTATCTATATGAAACTGGGCGACTTAATGAGTATGTTCTCACTTAATGCTGGCGACAGTCAAAACATGGGACGAAGAATTTTCCGCAGACCGTATCTGTTTATGCGACATAGGGCTAGGCGTATGGAACACCGTATTGCAAGGGCGGTAAGTGCTGGCGGTATTTCGGGTGGTGTGGCTGGTGCGGTAGCTGGAAGTGCCGTTGCTGGCAAGAGAGCCGAAAGAAAAAATACGGCTTCTAAAGAAAATCGGGGCAATACCACTTCCAGCATGGGACAGCGTGCAGGCTCAAAGGTGGGTGCTGTCTTAGATACGAAAAATAAAGTGAAAGACAAGGCTAACGCTGTCAAAGAGAATATCAAGGATATGCCGACACAGACCGCTTATGCGGTGTATTCCGCAAAGGAAAAGGCAAAGTCCAGCGTATCAGACTTCAAGCGTGGCATGGTGCAGGAACAGCAGTCCAGACAGACGGGACGCTTGGAAAAGCAGGAACAGCATAGACAGAATATCGCTGACAAACGTATGGAGCTTCAAAAGGCACAAGAAGCAAGACAAAGAAAGACGGACGGATCAGCGACAACGGGAGCTACCCGTCCCCATGAGCGACCAGTCACAGCTTCAACCATTCCAAAGCCGAGTGTTGAAAAAATGCAGGAAGTCAAACGCCCAGCCACAGCTCCAACTCCGAAAGCAAGTGAACCAGTCAAGACAAATGTTGTGAAAGAGCGTCCGTTATCTTCTGGTGCTTCTGATAAGAAAGCGACCCAGCCTGCACAGCCAGTACATAGGCAGAATGTAGAAAAAGTAGTATCGCAGGAAACACGCCAGAATTACAAAGCAGAGCGTACTACAAAGAAACAGACCTTTGAACAATCAAAGCGTACAACGGAACATACCGAAAAGAACCGTAACCTTGTAACGAAGAAAGGACAGAAGAAAAAATGAAACTGAAACATATCGCTCTTATTGGCAGTCTGTTTCCTATCCTCTTTTCCATAGTCCTTTTCTTTGGTGTCCTCATTAGTGCGGACAGCGACGACGAGAACAGCAACTTTTCTTCTGGCATTACGGGTATGAATTTATCCGCAGAAGTCTTGAAACATCAGCCTATGGTGGAAAAATACGCCAGAGAAAACGGTATCTCCGAGTATGTCAACGTGCTACTGGCTATCATTCAAGTAGAAAGTGGCGGTACGGCAGAAGATGTTATGCAGAGTTCAGAAAGTCTTGGTTTACCGCCCAACTCTTTAGATACGGAAAGCTCAATCAAGCAGGGGTGTAAGTATTTTGCGTCCCTGCTTTCTTCCTGTAAAAATCAAGGTATCGACGATTTGAATGTAGCGATACAGTCCTATAACTATGGCGGTGGTTATGTGGGATATGTGGCAGGAAAAGGAAAGAAACACACCTTTAACCTTGCAGAGAGCTTCGCCCGTGAGAAATCGGGTGGAAAGAAAGTAACCTACACCAACCCGATAGCCGTTGCGAAGAACGGGGGTTGGCGGTATCAGTATGGCAATCAATTTTACGTCGAATTAGTCAATCAGTATTTAACTGTTCCGCAGGTATCGGGAGAGCTGGCACAAAAGGTCATGAATGAAGCGTTAAAATATCAAGGCTGGAAATATGTGTATGGCGGTAGCAATCCCAACACTTCTTTTGACTGTTCGGGACTGACGCAATGGTGCTATGGAAAAGCTGGTATCTCCTTACCGAGAACCGCACAAGCACAGTATGACGCAACCCAACATCTTCCACTTTCGCAGGCAAAGGCTGGGGACTTGGTATTTTTCCATTCTACCTATAACGCTGGAAGTTATGTAACACACGTCGGTATTCTTGTTTCGCCGACACAGATGTACCACGCAGGCGACCCGATAGGATATGCAGACCTAAGTAGTAGTTACTGGCAACAGCACTTAATCGGTGCAGGACGAGTAAAACAATAGAAAGTGAGGATTTCATCATGTTTAGAAAGAATAAGAAACAGACAGAAACTATCAAAGAACCCAAAGAAAAAAAGGTGCGTACTTTCAAGGTAGGCACACATAAAAAATCCGTGATTGCATTGTGGGTGGTGCTTATCGCAAGCGTGAGCTTTGGGGCGTATAAGAATTTTACGGCTATCGACCAGCACACGACCCATGAAAAAGAAATCATAGAGCTTCGCTTGCAGGACACCAACGGGATAGAAAATTTTGTGAAGAACTTTGCAAAGCCCTACTACACATGGAGTAACAGCAAAGAAGCGATTGAAGCAAGGACGCAGGCAATCAGCGGTTATCTGACAAAGGAATTGCAGGACTTGAATGTGGATACCATTAGAACCGATATACCGACTAGCTCCACAGTTACAGATGTGATTGTATGGAGTATTGAACAGTCGGGAACGGACACTTTTTCTGCTACCTACGAAGTGGATCAGCAGATAAAAGAGGGAGAACAGACAAGCAATGTGAAAGCAACCTATACCGTAAAAGTCCATGTAGACGCTGACGGGGATATGGTAATCGTTCAGAACCCTACCCTTGCACCAGCAATCGAGAAATCAGATTATGAGCCTAAGACACCAGAAGCAAATGCAAGTGTAGACGCTGATACCGTCAATGACGCTACTGCATTTCTTGAAACATTCTTTAAGCTGTACCCGACAGCCACAGAAAAAGAGCTTGCCTACTATGTATCGGGAAATGTGCTTGAGCCTATCGGCAGGGACTACATTTATGCTGAACTGGTAAACCCTATCTTTACAAAGGACGGGGACAATGTGAAAGTCAAAGTTGCTGTGAAATTCCTTGATAATCAGACAAAGGCTACACAAATATCGCAGTATGAACTTGTGCTACATAAGGATAGCAACTGGAAGATTGTAGGATAATAAAATATGGAAAGTTTGCTTGACATTCTTTACTTGCAGGAGTATCATAAGATTAGAAAAGGAAAGCAAACTTTCCATTTGTTCAAGAAAGGGGTATGTTGTGAAAAATCGTTTAGAAGAATTACGAAAACAAAGAGGTATTAAACAAGAAGATTTAGCGACTGCTCTTGAAGTATCTCGTCAAACAATAGGCTCTTTAGAAAATGGACGCTACAATCCCTCTATTATCTTAGCTTTTAAAATTGCAAGGTACTTTCAAATGAGTATTGAAGAAATATTTATTTATGAGGAGGAAAGCAAATGAAACATAAGATACAAAAAGTTGAATTATTTATCGGTGTAATAATCTTTTTAGGTGGTTTACTAACTTATGGTTTAGGCGTACACCAACTATTGCCCGTACCTCGTCCAGATTTGGTTGTCTATGGTACAACGCTTATTGGAATAATATTGATTTTTATGGGTTGTGATATATTCAGTAAGCCAACAAAAGAAATGCAAATATTAGAAAATGATGAAAGAAATATCGCAATTACTAATGCTTCTCTTGCGAATGCTTATAAAGTAACACTTACATTATTGGTTCTTGTATTATTTGCTCTTGTCTTTATGGGATATATGAGTAAAGTTGTGTTTTTTTCGATAGCAGGAGTTATTGCTATCGGACAAATTACATGGGTTATAACAGCTCGTTATTTAGATAAAAATACGTCTTAATTCTTCAAGTATTTTTAGTTTTTCCTTCTCCATAACTACGCCCCATTCTTTTTTTGTATAGTAATATTGTATCATTAAGAATCACAAATCACAAGTGATTTGTGATTAATCACTTGTGATTTGTGATAAGTGATTTGTGATTAATATATAAAAGCCCTCTTTAAAGGGCTTTTATGTTTATTTTGAAAAAGAGATAAAATCAATATATCCCTTTTCCCCAATTTTTACAACGGCATTGTAGGGCTTTTTCTCTTTGTTTTTGATTCCTTTTACCAGGGTTTCTTTTCCCTCCAGTAATTCTTTTACATTCGTTTTGGTTAGTTTTTTCTTTCTAAAATGTTCAGCTAAAGTAAACTTACATTCAGGATAATTTGAACAACCATAAAACGATTTTTTTAATACAATATTGTTGCCACACTTAGGACATTTTCCTACAAGGGGTCCCGAGCGCTTAGTGGGAATTTGTACCCCTTATCGATACAAATTCCCCGTAGGCGCTAGGGACCTCTTTAGCTTCTTGGAAGCTGTCAGTAGTATATCTAATAATTTATCTCCATTCCCTTTAGTAACGTGTAACTTTCCAAATTTAAAAAAGCGACTCATAGAATTATTTCCTCCCGTTAAATAATAGATAACTATTAAAAATAGACAATACTTGCTCATAAGTAACGGTACTTAAATTGTTTACTTTGGCGTGTTTCATTGCTTGATGAAACTGATTTTTAGTAAACAGTTGACGATATTCTCGATTGACCCATTTTGAAACAAAGTACGTATATAGCTTCCAATATTTATCTGGAACATCTGTGGTATGGCGGGTAAGTTTTATTAAGACACTGTTTACTTTTGGTTTAGGATGAAAGCATTCCGCTGGCAGCTTAAGCAATTGCTGAATCGAGACTTGAGTGTGCAAGAGCAACCCTAGTGTTCGGTGAATATCCAAGGTACGCTTGTAGAATCCTTCTTCAACAATCAGATAGATGTCAGACGCATGGCTTTCAAAAACCACTTTTTTAATAATTTGTGTGCTTAAATGGTAAGGAATACTCCCAACAATTTTATACCTCTGTTTGTTAGGGAATTGAAACTGTAGAATATCTTGGTGAATTAAAGTGACACGAGTATTCAGTTTTAATTTTTCTGACGATAAGTTGAATAGATGACTGTCTAATTCAATAGACGTTACCTGTTTACTTATTTTAGCCAGTTTCGTCGTTAAATGCCCTTTACCTGTTCCAATTTCGTAAACGGTATCGGTTTCTTTTAAATTCAATTGTTTTATTATTTGGTTGAGTACTTTTTCACTCGTTAAAAAGTTTTGAGAATATTTTATATTTTTGTTCATGTAATCACTCCTGAAGTGATTACATCTGTAAATAAATACAGAAGTTAAACGATTTGTTTGTAATTTTAGTTATCTGTTTAAAAAGTCATAAGATTAGTCACTGGTAGGAATTAATCTAACGTATTTATTTATCTGCGTAATCACTGTTTTTAGTCTGTTTCAAAATAGTAGATGTTTTATCTACATTACGCATTTGGAATACCAACATGACGAATCCCTCCTTCTTAATTACAAATTTTTAGCATCTAATTTAACTTCAATTCCTATTATACACAAAATTTTAAGATACTGCAATATCAACACACTCTTAAGTTTGCTTCTAAGTCTTATTTCCATAACTTCTTTTACGTTTCCGCCATTCTTTGCTGTTTCGATTTTTATGATATGGTGCAAGTCAGCACGAACACGAACCGTCTTATCTCCCATTATATCTTTTTTTGCACTGATTGGTGTATCATTTCGTTTTTCTTTTTGTGCGCCTAAATTTCCCACAATCACTCACTTCTTTCTATTTCTTCTTATTCTTATTTTATCATCAACAATCACAAATCACTTGTGATTTGTGATAAGTGATTTGTGATAAGTGATTTGTGATTAATATATAAAAGCCCTCTTTAAAGGGCTTTTATGTTTATTTTGAGAAAGATATAAAATCAATATATCCCTTTTCCCCAATTTTTACAACGGCATTGTAGGGCTTTTTCTCTTTGTTTTTGATTCCTTTTACCAGGGTTTCTTTTCCCTCCAGTAATTCTTTTACATTCGTTTTGGTTAGTTTTTTCTTTCTAAAATGTTCAGCTAAAGTAAACTTACATTCAGGATAATTTGAACAACCATAAAACGATTTTTTTAATACAGAAAATGTAGTCTTTTGAAAGGTGGAATTAACAATGAAGAAAAAATTATCATTTATCATTGAGATTATTATAGGTATAATCTTTATATGTTTTGGATATTTCGTTATTGATACTGATTATTACGCTACACTTTTTTACGCAATGGGGTTCGGTTTAGCTTTTGCTTCTGGTGTTCAATTATTGAAAATTTGTTATTATGAAATGCCAAAAAATAAAGAAAAATTACAAAATATAAATAGAGAAAATCACATCAATAATGTTGATGAAAGAAAAATATTTTTAAGAATGAAAGCTGGTTCTTTAGTATATCAGTTAATGACTTTCGTGTACTTGTTTGTTGCTTTTGTACTTGCGTTACTTCATATTGAAGCATGGATTATAGGCATTATATTTGGTTTATTCCTACTGCAAACATTTTTAGGGATTATTCTATATAAGCATTTTGAAAAACATTTCTAAAACATTCAGTAAATTGTGACGAGGTAATACTATGATAGGACTTAAAAAACGAGATATTAAAAAAGCATTGAAAGCTGGTGCAAAAGCTGGCGGTGTGTCATTAGCTGATGTTCGAGCTGATATTGAAGCGACGATTGATGAAGCTATGAACAGCACCGACCCAGAAGTGCAGGAGAATTTCAGAAAGTATTTTGGAAATAAACGCCCTACTCCAGAAGAATATATTTACAAGATTACAAAAAAGACAAAAGTTTAATAGAAATCAAGTGCTGTAAGGGGGCTTGTGTCATGGAAAGTTTTAAGCATAATCTTATACGGTCATACACTACCTAACAGCATTTTATTAACAACTGAATATCTCACAGCTTTAATAGCTCGTACAGACTATATGTTTTGTGCGGGCTTTTTTTGTACCCGAAAAAATTTTTTCATTTTTTTTCAAAATCATGCAACAAATCACACCTTGCTGTACAGATATGGTGCGGAAAGAGGGATAAACACTTTTCACGTCATAACGGAAAGGGGGTGTGATGATATGAAACCGTCGGACTTCCAAAAGACAATACAATGTCAATTTGACTGCAAGCTCAAACGTGTAGTGAAAGGCATTGTCCGTAATTATCGCAAAGAATTAAAGCGACGAAGAAATAAGGAAATTTCCTATTGTGAACTTCCAGAAATCGTCGTAGAAAAGCTGGCAGTCTGGGACGAATACGAAAGCGATTATACCGCCTTTGATGTATGTGGTATTGAGGTTCGTGTCCTTGATGATGATTTAGCAGAAGCGATTAAGTATCTGTCTGAAAAAGACAGAGAAATCTTGTTGATGTATTTCTTCTTAGGCATGAGCGATACAGAAATCGGCGACAGATTAAAGATTAACCGTTCAACGTCGTTCCGCAGTAGGAAGAACTCACTTGAAGAAATCAAGAAAAAATTAAAGGAGAACATGAATGATGAATAACACACGCCCGTCATTTTACCTTATTTCGTCGGCTGTGGACGGCAACGTAAATGCGATTGAAAAGATACTGGCGTTGTATGACCCGTACATATCAAAATGTTGTTTGCGTCCGTTCTACGACAAATATGGTAATGTCTGCATAGTCGTAGACATGGAATTAAAAGGACGTATCAGAGAAGCACTTATCAAAATGATTTTGGACTTTGATATTCCTTTAGAAACCGAAGAATAACAAGCAGTAACCGCAGAGCATGATTTGTTCAATCCCCTCTTTCCTGCTCTGCCCCTGCTTTTACATGAAAGCAACACGCTTTCGCCACAGCTCTTTGACAACTGAATAAAGCAGACAGATACGTTTGTGAGATAGCGAGCCACGGGGACTGTACGCCACGACCTTTTCAAAAGAAAGCGAGCGACCCACGCAGTGATCCGAGAGCGACTGTTGGAAAAGTCGTTTTGCCACGACCTATCCTCACAGAATAATGATACGTCCGCATGGTGCGGTTCTGCCCACAAGAATGGGAATAGTTGAGATACTAACGGAGCTTTCCAAAGCCGTCTGCCTGCTTGTAAAAAATGACACACAGTAAAGGGGGTGCATAGATTATGAACAATACTGATGTGCCTATCTGGGAAAAATATACGCTGACGATTGAAGAAGCGTCCAAATACTTCCGCATTGGCGAAAAGAAATTGCGTAAATTAGCCGAAGAAAATATTGACGCTGGCTGGGTTATCGTGAACGGTAACCGTATTCAGATTAAGCGAAAACAATTTGAAAAAATCATAGATACATTGGACGAAATCTAATGTCATTGAGCCGTAGATATGGTATAATAAATATAGCGTATCACGGCTCATTCCATGACGGAAAGGAGCTTTACACTATGTCTAATGTAAAACGAAAAGACGGTAAAAATCGCAATTTGCGTAATGGAGAGAGCCAGCGAAAAGACGGAAGATACGTTTATAAATATACCGATATATACGGAAAGCCACAATTTGTCTATTCTTGGAAACTTGTACCGACAGACAAGACACCTGCTGGAAAGCGTGATGATATATCGTTGAGGGAAAAAGAAGCACAGATAAAAAAAGACCTTAACGACGGTATCGACACAGTCGGCGGTAAAATGACAGTCTGCCAGCTCTACGACAAGAAGAACAGCCAAAGAAAGAACATCAAAAGGGCTACTGAAAAAGGACGACAGTATCTTATGAACGCTCTGAAAAACGACCCGTTGGGTATGAGGGCGATTGATACTGTGAAGCAATCGGACGCTAAAGAATGGGCTATCAGAATGAGTGAAAAAGGATATGCCTATAAAACGATTGATAACTATAAGCGTTCCTTGAAAGCGTCATTTTACATGGCGATACAAGACGACTGTATCAGAAAGAACCCGTTTGAATTTAAGCTAAGTGATGTTCTGGAAGATGATACGGAGCAGAAAGTTATCCTTACACCAGAGCAGGAAGAACGCCTGCTTGCCTTTATGGAAAAGGACAAGATTTACAGCAAGTATTATGATGAGGTTGTGCTTCTGCTGGAAACGGGACTTCGTATTTCTGAATTTTGCGGACTGACGACGCATATTGATATGCAGAACAGAATACTCAATATAGACCACCAGCTATTGAAAGATAGCGAAATAGGCTACTATATTGAAACACCAAAGACCAAAAACGGAAAACGGGAACTTCCATTGACAGAACGGGCTTATCAAGCAATCCAAAGAATACTAAAGAGCAGAGGAAAAGCACAACCGCTGATTGTAGGTGGTTACAGCAATTTCCTATTCTTAAACCGTGAGGGCTTGCCTAAAGTTGCAGGAAACTATGAGGGTATGGTGCGAGGATTGATTAAGAAATATAACAAGTATCACACGGATAAGTTACCGAACATCACACCACATTCATTCAGGCATACTTATTGTACGAATATGGCAAATAGAGGAATGAACCCAAACACCCTGCAATATCTCATGGGACACGCTAACATAACCATGACACTTGGCTATTACGCACACGGTACATTTCAATCTGCAAAAGCGGAACTGGAAAGACTGGCTTGTTAATATCGGAGCTTATATTTACTACTCATTTACTACTTTTGGTTGCATTTTCATGCTGGTAAATGCCAGCTTATGCAAGGTATCTTCCAAAAAGAAAATACCGATAAAGCCCTAAAATACGGGATATATCGGCATTTACCAACTTATGAAAAGATAATCAGAAATTTAGTAAGTTTTTAAAGTAAAAAATAGCGATTTCTAGGTAGTGACACCCACATAAATCGCTATTTCTTGATTTTTTAAAATATCTTAAAAAATGTTGATTTCATCAGTTTTTTTGATGACATCCATTTTAACTCTTAAATTTGGTGGAGGCGGGGGGAATCGAACCCCCGTCCAAAAGCCGTTCCATATCAGGTGTCTACAGTTTATCTTATTGAATCAATTTAAGTATGTTACGATCAATAAGCAATCTTTCGCATACCGATTTCTGATTGATTTTCATGAATATAGTCAGAACATCCTATATCCCTTATCTTACAGGTTATGTTACAGACTCTAAAGGTGTAAGCGCAGATAGGTCTGCATTCGCAAGTCTATGTCGACTATTAAGCGAAAGCGTAATTTGTTCTGTTTCCAGATATTTGTTTGTGCATGTAACGTTTGCCAACGACTGCTGCCTGATTCAAACTGACCCCTGTCGAATCCAAGACGCCCCCATTAATAAGCGCGTTTGAGAGCTTTCTCAATATCGCGCTTAGCATCTTTTTCTTTTAAATCATTACGCTTGTCATAAAGCTTCTTACCTTTTGCAAGAGCAATTTCTAACTTTGCTTTTGAGGTATTGAAGTAAAGCTTTGTAGGAACGATTGTTAAACCATCCTCATGAACCTTCTTCTCTAGTTTACTAATTTCTTTCTTATGAAGCAATAGTTTTCTAATACGTCTAGGTTCATGATTAAAGATATTTCCATTTTCATAAGGGGCAATATACATATTCTCAATAAAAGCTTCATGGTCTTTAATTCTTACAAAACAGTCCTTAAGGTTGGCACTGCCTTTGCGAATAGACTTGATTTCAGTACCTTTTAGTTCAATACCTGCTTCAAAAGTTTCTAGGATAAAATAATCATGATATGCTTTTTTGTTATTTGAGATGATTTTCATATATATTACCTTCTTGTACGGAATTTTCTTTTCTTCTTTCTATGACTTCCAGCTTTTACAAGCTCGAAGTCAATTGTCTTTTCTAGCTTATTTGCTTCAGTTACTCTGACCTTTACTGGATCACTCATCTTGAACATACGTCCTGTATGTTCACCGATAAGAATAAGATTCTTTTCATCATAAGCATAATAATCATCTGTTAAGGAAGTCATATGAACAAGACCTTCGATGGTATTAGGAAGTGATACAAAGAATCCAAAACTTGTAATAGAAGAAATATAACCATCAAATACCTCACCAACATGATGAGACATAAATTCAGCTTTCTTCATATCTTCTACTTCACGTTCAATATCAATCGCAATTCTTTCACGATTAGAAGACTGTTCAGCAAGTACTGGAATCATTTCTTCAAACTCATTCATTCTAGAATAATCATTCTTAAATAAGTAAGTTCTAATCAAACGATGTACCAATAAGTCTGGATAACGTCTAATAGGTGATGTGAAGTGTGTATAGAATTCATCTGCAAGACCGAAGTGTCCAAGACATTGAGCATCATAACGTGCTTTCTGCATTGATCTTAATAATAATGTGGAAATAATATCATGCTCAGGTGTTCCCTTAGATTCTTCAATCATACGTGCTAATTCATGAGGGTTGATCTTTTCAAGAGACCCATGAATAGTATAACCCAAAGGCTTCGCAATGGAAACAAATTGTTGTAACTTCTCTTTTTTAGGATACTCATGTATACGATAGATAAAAGGTACATCCATCCATTTAAAGTGTTCAGCCACTGTTTCATTAGCACATAACATGAACTCTTCAATAATATGATCACTCTCACCACGATTTCTTAAGACAACATCTACAGCACGTCCTTTATCATCTACAAGAACCTTTGCTTCATCTACATCAAAGTCAATCGCACCACGACGATCTCTCTTCTTTCTTAAGATAGCAGCTAATTCTTTCATATTAAAGAATAACTCAACAGCATCACTGTATTTCTTCTTTAGTCCTTTATGACCTGCAAGAATTGCATTCACATTATTGTATGTCATACGATGAGAACTTCTAATAACAGTAGGGTAGATATTATGATCTACAACCTGACCTTTATCATTGATTTCCATAATACAGCTAATTGCATAACGGTCCACACCTTCATTAAGTGAACAGATCCCATTAGATAACTTATGAGGCAGCATAGGAATCACTCTATCTACAAGATAAATAGAAGTCCCTCTTCTAATCGCTTCCTTGTTTAATTCAGTTCCTTCTTCTGCATAGAATGAAACATCCGCAATATGAACACCTAACTGATAATTCCCATTATCTAATTTCTTTAAAGAAATCGCATCATCCAAATCCTTGGCATCATCACCATCAATAGTCACAATCTGCCAATCTCTAATATCTAAACGATTAGGAATATCACTTGGATCAATAGACTGAGGAATAGACTCAATCTCATCATAGACTGCCTGTGGGAAATCAATATCTACATCATACTTATTCACAACAGATAAGATATCTACACCAGGATCATTCTTATGACCAATAATCTTAACAATATCACCCTTTAAATAAGGCTTGTACTTCTTAATTTCTACAACAACCTTATGTCCAGGCATAGCTCCATGTGCATGGGCTTCATCTACATAAATCCAATCAGTAAACTTAGGATCATCAGGCATGATGATGAGTTCTCTTCTACCTTTTCTGACTAATCCAACAAGTCGAGTCATACCACGCTTAATGATCTTTACAACACGTCCTTCAGGTTTTCCTCTATAGACAGTTGTTTCAATCATAACCTCATCCTGATCAAAAGCACCATTGAGGTTCTTACTATTAATATAGTATTCAGTCTCTTCATCAACTTTTACAAAACCAAATCCCTTTTTATTTAAACTCAAAACACCTTTTAAATAATGGAAATCATCTATTGAATGATAGTTATTCTGATTATCTCTAATCACTTCACCATCTTCTTCTAATCTATTCATAAGCTTTACAAATGCGATATATTCTTCAGTAGAATCATAATGTAGTGCACTTGCTAGAGCATCTATTTTTCTATCTTTTAAGTCTTTATTCTGTAATAATTCTAAAACATCTTCTTTCATATATTCACCTCCAACAAAAGAAAAGAGGCACTCATAAGTGCCCCTTTATTATTATCCTGCCATTTTAATAAGAATTGCGATAACAAAGAATGCAATACCTAGTCCCACAGTAATACGTGTAAGAACTAAATCCACACCTCTTTCTTTTTGCTGTGCAAAAAGATTAGAGCTCTGGCCAGTTAATGCATTAACAATACCATCAGTTTTTCCCGTTTGTAAAAGACACACAATAATTAGGGCTATAGAAACAATGATCAAAAGTACTTCTAACATTTTTCCTGCCTCCTTCTCTTTTAGACTTTTTCTACATTAGCGAATAAATAATATCATAAAAATATATTGATTACAACACCTTTATTTGTTCGCACCATTGTTGTAATCAAGGGATACAATACTAAAACGGTTATTCTTTTCTATAAGTGTTATTTTAATGTTGATTGTTTGATAGTTGTAATAGAAATTCTTTTTATTAAATGTAATTTCTAATCCAACATCCGTATATTCATAATCCTCTAAACCACTTAATGTGACATCGGATGCTCTTGTATAGTTCACTTCATATGTTGTGACTTCATCAAGATTTGTTTTATTCGCAATCATATCATTCACATTCGCATAATAGCTAGACTTCGCAAACTCTTCAAAGTTAGCTAAACGATCACTATAGAAATACTGCGCACCACCAATCTCATCTTTTTTCTTATTAGAAATAGTAAAGAAATCAATCGCAAATAATGCAGCAACATTTTGACATGTATTTCTCTTAGTATGAGATGCATTAATATCTTCATGTACTGATTTCATTAAAGAAGTAGGATGATTTGGCATCTCATAAGTAATGACTGGAGTATTCACAACTGGCTTCTTATCATTATGACTATGATAAACAAGGACGCCACTTACTGCAATCACAGCACATAAGAATCCAATAAGAATATATTTCACATGATGTCTTTTTGCTATCATTAAATATGTCTTAGATTCTTTGATCTTTGGTAAATCATCTCTTTTTAAGAATATATTGAGAATTGTAAGAATTGGTTTATATTTACGTGAAATCATATTGGTATATTCCACGAATATCTCAAATACAAGGAGTAATAATGCGAATAATAGAATTGATGCAGTTACACTATATATATGGATAAATGAGCAGATAGAGAATAATGCGGTCGCAATATATAGAATAAGAACACTCTTAGTCTGACCTAGTTCTAGTGAGAACATCAATTTATGATGTAAATGTCCTTTATCTGCTTCATCAAAGCGTTGATGATGTACTTTACGTCTAATAATCGCAATGAGTGTATCCATAATAGGTACTGCCAATACGACAATAGGTGCCCCTAAAGTAAAGAATGTAGAGGTCTTGAATCCAAATCCTAATAAAGAAATCACAGATAACATGAAGCCAATAAATAAAGCCCCACAGTCACCCATAAATATTTTTGCAGGATGGAAATTAAATACTAAAAATCCTCCAATGGATCCTGCAAGTAAGAGTGTTAATGAAGTGATATCTGTACGTCCATAATGGATAGAAATGAGTCCTGTAGTAACTAATACAATCATGGATATTCCACCACATAAACCATCTAATCCATCAATAAGGTTTACTGCATTGGTAATACCTACAATCCATCCTAGAGTGACTATTAAGGCAATAGAATAAGAAAGAATAGTAGGAATATAAGGAATAGTAAATCCCTTTAAAGATATACCACCATAAAATATGACTATAAGTGCTGCAGCGACCTGTCCAAGAACCTTCATCTTTGGAGGAAGGTCATGAATATCATCATATAAGCCAAACAAGAAAACAATCAAACCACCTATTAATATAGAGTTGATCTGATTATCTGTTTTAAGGAATACCATTGCCCCTATAAGGAATGCCACATAGATGGCATATCCACCTGTACGAGGAATAATACCATGATGTACAGTTCTATTATTAGTATGAGCTATTATACCCATTTCTTTTGTGATTTTACCGATAAAAGGGGTTAGGATGACTGATATAATGAATGTCACACAGAACGCTAATATATTATTGAGTGTCATAGAAGCCTCCTTATTATGCTCATTATATATCAAATAGAAAGCATGTGCAAAATAATGAAATCTAACGCAAACTAAATCAACTATTGTATAATATAGATAGAGCGTATTTATACCATGTAAAATACATGTTGTTTTTGTTGGTATAAATGATATAATGTTATCGGAAAATAAAAATAGGAGGATTTATTATGCATCGCTTAGGAATTTCAGTTTATCCTGAAAAATCAACTCAGAAAGAAGTTTATGATTACTTAGAACTTGCTGCTAAGTATGGCTTCTCAAGAATCTTTACTTGTTTATTATCAGTGAATGATCCAAAAGAAAAGATCATGAAGGACTTTGGAGAATTCATGGATAAGGCACATTCTTTAGGTTATGTTGTTGCAGTAGATACTAACCCAGAAGTATTTAAACATTTAGGAGCTACTTATAGTGATTTAAAACCATTCCATGATATGGGTGTAGATATCATCCGTTTAGATGGTTCATTTGGTACTACAGGAGATATCCAGGTTACTAGAAACCCTTATAATATTCAGATTGAATTCAACGGTTCTATGGACCAGGGTGTTGAATTATTATTAGAACAGGGTGGAAACAAGGATCAGGTTATTATCTGTCATAACTTCTTCCCAGAAAGATATTCTGGTTTAGACTGGAACTATTTCGTTAACTTCAATGCTTATTGGAAATCATTAAATCTTCATACAGCAGCATTCGTATCAAGTAACCAGCCACATACACATGGTCCTTGGAATGTATTCTGTGGATTACCAACAGTAGAAATCTTAAGAGGTCTTCCAATTGATTTACAGGCTCGTTTAATGCTTGCAACTGGAGATGTTGATGATATTATCATTGGTAATGCTTATGCTTCAGAAGAAGAATTAAAAGCTTTATCAGAAGTTGATTATCAGAACATCTGCTTCAAGATTGATGAAGTAGAAGGTTTATCAGATGTTGAAAAGGAAATCATTTATGATTACTATCCACATTGGGACCGTTATGATCATTCTTCATTCTTCTTACGTTCATCTGGAAGCAGAGTAAAGTATAAGAATGAAAGCATTCCACATCGTGAAACAGAACAGAAGATGTTCCATCGTGGTGATGTATTAATCGTGAATGATAATTTAGCTCATTATCGTGGTGAATTAGAAATCGCATTAAGAGATATTCCAAATGATGGTGAAAGAAACCTTTGTGGTCATGTAAAAGAAGAAGAAATGATGTTCTTAGACATGATTGAACCAGGTCACTATTTCAAGATTATTAAATAATAGTTGAGGCTATATGCATGATGCATATAGCCTTTTAACGCGAGATTCACATATTTTCATATTTAGAAATATTTTTCATAAATAGGAAGAACAACATATCTTTTCTTATTTTAGATTAGAATAAAATCATAGGAGGGAAAAGAATATGAGTTTTCCAAAGAATTTTTTATGGGGTGGCGCTGTTGCTGCCAATCAATGTGAAGGAGCCTGGCTAGAAGATGGTAAAGAACCTAATGTCACTGATGTCATGGTGGGTATTGGTTCTAAGGATCCTGGTATTAAATGGAATGAAGAAACAAAGAAATATGAAATGTGCTTAGACCCTAATAAAGCATACTTAAGTCATGAAGCCATTGACTTCTATCACAGATATAAAGAAGACTTAAAGTTAATGTCTGGTATGGGCTTTAACTGCTTTAGAACATCTATTGCCTGGGGTAGAATCTTCCCTAATGGGGATGAAGAAACACCTAATGAAAAAGGTTTAGCTTTCTATGATGATATGATTGAAACAATGTTGGAATTGGGTATGGAACCAGTAATCACATTAAGTCATTATGAAACACCTCTTCATCTTATTACTGAATATGGAGGATGGAGTAACCGTAAACTCATTGACTTCTGGAAACGTTATGTCACTACAGTATTTAAGAGATATAAGGGTAAAGTAAAATACTGGCTTACTTTTAATGAAGTCAATAATATGATGATCAACCCACTAGTAGCTGGTGGAGTATTGACTATTGATAATCCAAAAGATCCTAGTGATCCTATTGGCTCAACAACTGAAAAAGATAAGTGGCTTGCTTACTATAATATTTGTGTAGCCAATGCCTGGACAGTTAAACTATGCCGTGAGATTGATAAGGATGCGCAGGTAGGATGTATGTTAACATGTTCATCTGTTGCAACATATCCATATGACTGCAATCCTGATAATGTCTTTGGGGCATATAATACAGTAAGATTAAATAACTTCTATTTTGGTGATGTCTTCTGTTTAGGAGAAATTCCTGGTTATGTAAAACGTGTATGGAGAGAACATGACTGTGCACCTGAAATGAGAGAAGATGAATTACAGTTAATAAAAGAAAATACAGTTGCATTCTTCTCATTTAGTTATTATCGTTCTAGTACATATGATCAGTCTGTTGGTATGGATGGTAATACAGGTGGATTAAAAGGACGTGCTAATCCATTTGTAAAGGAATGTTCACCAGAACCTTGGTGTTGGCCAGTTGATCCAAAAGGTATCCGTTATGTTATGAATATCTTATATGATCGTTATCATTTACCACTCTTTATTGTAGAAAATGGTATTGGTTTAGATGAAAATCTAGATGAAACAGGACATATTCATGATGAATATAGAATGTATTACATCAAGGAACATTTAAAATATGTTCATGAAGCCATTCTAGATGGTGTTGAATGCATGGGTTACTTATATTGGGGACCTATTGATGTTGTTTCTGCAGGTACTGGAGAAATGAAGAAGCGTTATGGTTTTGTCTATGTAGATCGTTTTAATGATGGACATGGAACACTTGAAAGAAAACTAAAAGATTCTTATGAAGAATATAAAGAAATCATTGAAACAAATGGAGACTCTATTCTTCATTCTTAAGAATTGAATTACTGAACTGGCGTGATTCTGTTAATTGCGCCATTTTTTCTTATAAGATTTTTCTCTTGTAGATACATAGAGTGATGCATTCACAAGATGAGATAAATCATTGGTACACATATTATTATGTTGTACTTTTGGTAATAGGTGTCCATCTGTATAGGTTCTTTGAGATACGTACAAGAGTAGAAGGAGTAGTATCTGTTTGAACTGCAATACAAGTTGTTGAGTAGTTTTCAATCATATGTATCGCAAGAAATGTTGATTTTATATATAATGAGCATTGGAGGTTGATTTTACATGAATATAAATGAAGGAGCAAGAATAGTTGTAGAAGACTGGCTCCATCTTACAAAAGATAATTTAGTATATTTTGTGACAGATGAAACAAAACTTAAAGAAGCAGATGCCTTCTCAAAAGCATGTGATCATGTGGGTGCTAATTGTAAGGTTGTCCAATTAAAATCACATGAAATACAAAATGGTAAAAGTATAGATGATTTAAAATGGGAAATGGCCAAAGCAGATGCGATAGTAGGGGCAACCAATTATTCATTTATTACAACAGATGCTGTGAACTATGCACTTTCACGTGGCGCACAGTTCTTATCCATGCCCATGTCTACAAATAATGGTGAATCATTATTTGAACAGGAATTCTTAAAAATGGATCCTGATGAAGCCACAATGCTTGGAATGCCAATGTTTTGGGAATTACGTGATGCAAAAACAATACATGTCACGACTAAACGTGGTACAGACCTCACCTTTGATATCACAGATCGTTTTCCAGGTATCTTCCATGGTTCTCTATGGGAAGTAGGAAAATGTTCATCATCCAGCTTTGAAATCTATATACCACCAGTAGAATATCATACAAACGGCACACTTATATTAGATGGATCAATGGGATATATAGGAATAGTGGATAAACCTGTAGAAATAAAAATAGAGAATGGTTATATCACTTATATCGAAGATACAGAAGATGGACGTAAACTGAAAGAATACTTAGAATCATTTGATGATTTAGAAATGTATTGTGCCGCAGAATTTGGAATAGGTTTAAATACAATATCTAAGTGTCGTGGAGCCAGCTATATTGAAGATGAATCAGCTTTTGGCACATTCCATATTGGTTTTGGTAGAAATCTTGCCTTAGGAGGCAGTCATAATGCACGTGGACATTTTGATTTAGTGACACATAATCCAACTATTATTGTAGATGATAAAGTCATCATGAAAGATGGACATGCCAAGGCAATTCAGCCGATTGAATGGGGAGTATTATAGTACTCCTCTTTTTATTTGTTCAAATATCGTAAAATGTAAGGGTGCTCAATTTGTATTTTAATGAAATATTGTCTCTATCAATTTGCATATAGCGACATTTATTGGTATAATTATTTTATAATTTTACGAAGGAAGAGGAAAAACATATGAATGATGCTATTAAACTTATCGGTATCGTAATTGTCGTTATTGGGTTCGTAATGAAATTCGATACTCTTGCAACAGTTGTTGTTGCTGGTTTAGTAACAGGTTTAATCAGTGGTATGTCTATCATGGACATTTTAAATACACTAGGTACAGCCTTTTTAACTAACCGTACAGCAACTTTATTTATTTTAACTTTACCAGTTGTAGGTCTATGTGAACGTATGGGCTTACGTGATAAAGCGGTAGACTTGATTAAGGGTATTAAGAATGCTACTACAGGTCGCTTGTTAGTGATCTGGGAAGGTGTGCGTACTGTTGCGTCTGCATTCTCATTAAGAATTGGTGGTCATCCACAGTTCATCCGTCCATTAATCAATCCAATGGCTCAGGCTGCTGCGATTGCGAAATATGGTGATATTGATGAAGATACAGAAGATCAGATCAAAGGTATGGCTGCAGCTACTGAAAACTATGGTAACTTCTTTGCTCAGAACTGTTTCATGGGTGCTTCAGGAACATTACTTATTGTTGCAACTTTAAACGAATTATTTAAGTCACATGGTATTGACCAGGTTGTTACTGCTAACCAGATCGCATTATGGTCTATTCCAATTGCAGTTATTTCTGTTTTTGTTGGTGGAGCTTATGCTTTATGGTTCGATAAGAAACTTAATAAGAAATATGGAAAAGGAGGCAAATAACAATGTTACAAATTGAATGGAATACAGCCACTATTATCGCAGAAGTATTCTACTGCGTTATTGGTGCAATCTTTGCTGCAACAGGGTTTAATGCCTTAACTAATAAAGACTGTGAAAAGCCAGTAACTACTGCTCTTTTCTGGTTCTTAATTGCTGTTACATTTATGGTTGGACCATATATTCCAACTTGGATTACTGGTTTAATCGTTGTTCTTCTTGCTGTATTATCTGGTTTAGGTTTAGTAAAACCAGCTGCAAGACATATCCCAACTGCTAAGGAAACTCGTGATAATGCAGACAAATACGGATATAAATCATTTATCCCACCAGTATGCTTAGCTCTTGTTGCCGTATTAGTTGCAACTTTCTTACCAAATCTTGGTGCAAACAATGCGATTGGTATTAGTGCTGCTGCTGCATTAATCGTTGCATATATTATCTTTAAACCAAAACTATCTACACCTTTCAAAGATGGTGTCAGATTAAATGATAATGTTGGTTCTACAGGTATCTTACCTCAGGTATTATCTGCATTAGGTTCATTATTTACTGCAGCTGGTGTAGGTGCTGTTATCGCTGCTGGTGTAGGTGCACTTATCCCTGAAGGAAATCACTTAGTTGCGGTTATCTTCTATTGTGTAGGTATGGCATTATTTACAATGATCATGGGTAATGGTTTCGCTGCTTTCGCTGTTATTACAGTAGGTATCGGTTATCCATTCTTAATTGCACAGGGCGCAAATGCTATTGTTGTTGGTGCTTTAGGTTTAACTGCAGGTTACTGTGGTACATTAATGACTCCTATGGCTGCAAACTTCAATATCATGCCTGCTGCATTGCTGGAAACTAAGAATAAATACAGAATTATTATGACTCAGGTTCCAGTTGCATTAATTATGTTAGTAATTCATATTATCTTAATGTACGTTTTAGCATTCTAAGGAGGCTTTTAAATGAAATTATTATTAACAGGTTTCGACCCATTTGGTGGCGAACCAATCAATCCTGCCTGGGAAGCTGTTAAAAGAGTTTCTGATCAGGTAGGAGATGTAGAAGTTGTAAAACTTATGGTTCCTACAGTATTCTACAAATCTATCGATACAGTAGCTGCTGCAATCGAAAAAGAAAAACCAGATGCTGTATTATGTATTGGACAGGCTGGGGGACGTTTTGATTTAACTCCAGAACGTGTCGCAATCAATATCAATGATGCACGTATTCCTGATAATGAAGGAAATCAGCCTTTAGATGGTCCAGTATTCGAAGATGGAGAGACTGCTTATTTCGCTACATTACCAATTAAGGCAATGGCTGAAGAAATTCGTAAAGCAGGTGTTCCTGCAAGTGTTTCTAATACTGCTGGTACTTATGTATGTAACCATTTAATGTATGGTGTACTTTATACACTTGCAAATAAATATCCAGATGTTCGTGGTGGATTCATGCATGTTCCATTCATCACTAGCCAGGTTATTAATCGTAAGCCAATTGCTCCATCATTAAGTCTTGAACAGATTGTGACTGGTATTGAAGCAGCTGTTAAAGCTATTGGTGAAAACCAGGAAGATATCAAGACTGTTGAAGGTCAGACTCACTAAACTCTGTATTTAATACAGAGTTTTTTTCTTGCCCTTAAACCTTACAATCAATGATTGATTAATAAGGAGATGGGATAAGTATTTGTTAATAGTGTCTGGCACTACTGGTTCCACCATGGCGAAATCTATGTATTTGAAAGGTGCCGAAGATTGAGTGAAAATATTGCTTTGTTGCAAAAAAGAATCTACTATACGATAAAATTACGCTATGTTAATATGTGTTGCTTGTGCAACGCAACTATTTACGGTATATATAGAGCAAACAAATGAAGGAGGAGCCATAAAATGTTAAGCAAGAATTTGAAAATATTTAGAAAACGAAAAGGCTTAACGCAAGAAAACGTTGCAGAAGCTTTGAACGTTGTGCGACAAACTATTTCGAAGTGGGAAAAGGGAATATCAGTTCCAGATGCCGACATGTTAATAAAATTGGCAGAAATATTAGATGTGTCTGTGAGCGAACTAATAGGATCAGATGTTGCCGATGAGAAAAATGAAGATATGAAAGCAGTTGAACTGGCGAGAGTGGTAGAACAGTTGGCAAGTAGAAATCGTCGTTCAAAAAAGGTTTTAAAATGCGTTTTGATTTTTCTTATCATATTGTTGCTTTTTTTTGTTTTCTTATGCGTAATTAATTTTGCTACTATGTAGTATTTTAAATTAGGAGGTTCTTATAAAAAGAATAGTAGCGTTAATTTTAATGATGGCTTTAAGTCTATCGTGTTGTGTGAATGTATTACTATCTTGAGCGTTACAGCTCTTTTTTTGATTACAATGAAAGCCTTTACAAAAAAATAATTAGAAGTGTAATATATATATATGAAAGGGAATGATAATATGATTGAATTAAAGGACATTTGTATAGAATATGATAGGGTTATTCTTGATCATGCCTCTATTTCTATTCCTGCACATTCTATTACTCTTATAAGAGGGAAGAGTGGTTCAGGTAAGACAGCTCTTCTCTATTGTATTGCGCTTATGGATACAAAAAGCAAGTATCAATACTATTATGATCATCATCTCATAGAAGAAAAAGATAGAAATAATATAAGGAAAGAATGTATCAGCTATGTATTACAGGAAAATGATTTATTAGCTCATCTAGATGTCAAAGGTACATTACAGTATTTTGCACATATTCACAATAAACACTTATCTGATAAAGATATACAGGATTATCTTGATAAGATGCATCTTGATGTGACTTTAAATCAGAATGTCATGACGCTATCTTTAGGGGAAAGACAGAGACTTTCTATCGCAACAGCGCTTGTAAGTAATCCACAAGTGCTTGTCTTAGATGAACCGACCGCTTCACTTGATTATGAGAATGAGATAGAAATCTATAAAATATTAAAAGAATTAAGTGCGCATATGACCATTGTGTTGGCTTCTCATTCAGAAGAGGCTATAAAGTATGCAGATATTGTCTATACACTAGAAGATGGAAGACTGACATCTGATGGTTCTGTGATTCAAGAAGATATATGTGGAAAGGGTGTTATCTCTCAGGTTGATCATAAGTTCTATAAAGAGTATGTAAAGGACTATGTGAAACATTATAGGTTCATGTATGTTTTGATGATGATGGTATTTATTTTGTCTCTTGTATCTGGACAGATGATTCTTGGTATTATTCATCATTCAAAGGATCAAGGCATGCAGATGTTGATAGGACAATTAGAAAATAAGGCTATTATTACCAAAGATAAGCATAGTTATATGGATCAAGATTATTCTCATTTCATAAAATTAGATGACAAGAATACGTTTCCTCTATATAAAATATATACACAAATAGAAGGAGAAGATGTCTATCTTGTGCCTTATTTCAAGGATGATGATCTTTCTAAATATATAGATAGAAATATTCAAGAAACAAAGACAGGAATCTATATGGATAATGAGAGTTATTATCTGTTGAATCAGGGATTATCTGATAATAGAGTGAATTTAGATCTTTATATCACTGATCAAAAAGGAATGCATCAGACAACTCATATATTTGATATCAATGGTGTATTTAGGAATAATAAAAAGGTTCATTATGTATCAAAGAGTCAGAGATATATTTATGTTCCGTATGCAATTCTTCAGGATATCTATAAACAATCAGGATGTACACCACGTTATATAGGTTATATCATTAAGACTAATACCTATAACGAATTGAATGAATTGATAGACTATTATGAATCAAGGGGATATAGAATTAATGATTCATTCACTGATAGAGAGGCTATGAATAGTCTTGATTCTTACTATAAGAATATGATGTTTACATTTGCGGGTGTGATTCTAGTTATTAGTGTACTTATTGATATTGTATTGGAATCTCATCTTCTTATGCAAAGAAAAAAAGAACTTGTACTTCTTTTGATATCAGGATTATTAAAAAAGGATTTACAAAGAATATCCATGATAGAATCATTGGGAAGTATATCTATAGTTGTAGTGAGTTCTACCCTTATTTCTGTTGTCATGTCTTGTATACTAGGTACTTTTGATATAATAACACTTTCTAGTATGACCGTCTTATTCATAGCTATCTTATTGATAGAAAGAATGGTTCTTCAAAACAAGTTCATTAATAAGTTGAATATAGTGGATGAATTAAGAAGTGAGGTGCATTAAGATGATTGAAATCAAAAATTTAAATATATCATTTGGTGATAAAGTAATCTTAAACAATGCATCATTTCATACTTTTCCAGGTGTGCTGAGTATCATTAAGGGAAAGAGCGGTTCTGGTAAGTCTACTTTTTTAAAAGCCTTTCAATTCGCATATGAGTGTGAATATATCTATGAAGGACAGAGAATGGATGAATTAAATCAAGATAGTAGACAACAGTTCATTTATGATCATATGGTCAAGGTGCCACAGATTCCTTTGTTTATTGAAGGAATGACTATAGAGGAACATATTAAACAATTAGTTAAATTAGGCTATCAAAGAAATGATATATATGAAGAAAAGTTTGGTATAGCTTCTCTAAAGAAAAAATATCCTAGAAACTTATCAGGTGGTGAAAAGACAAGAGTCGCTATCTATTTAGCTATTATGAGTCAACCAGAAATATTGATACTTGATGAGCCTACAGCCGCTTTGGATGCATCCTATGCGATAGAAATGATTAAGTATCTAAAAGAGTATGCTGAAGAGGGACATTATGTGATTGTGGCAACTCATGATCAAAGGATGATTGAAGAAGCAGATGTGCTCTATAAGGTTGATCAAACACTTATTCTAGAAAAAGAAAATAAGAGGGAAACATCTCTTATATCACAGATACCACATAATCATAAATTATTTAATCTACGTTTTTCTCATCATACTTTTAGAATAGTAATGAATATACTTGTTGCTTTCACAATGATTATATGTGCATATAGCTATAATGTTTATGGACATTATAATGAATCTTATGAACAAAAAATCAATACGATTGCTTCGAGAGATTTAACTGTATATAAGGAAAAGATGAGTAATGACTATTATTCTTATAATGGTTCAGAATTTCCTATGACACAATCAGATTATAAAAAGATTAAATCTGTAAAGAATATTGAGAGTGTTAAATGGCGTTATGAAAAAGAATACAATGATGTTATGATACTTGGATTAGATACTGAAACTCAATTGAAATATCAAGAAGCAAAACTTACAGGAAAGAAATGTAATCAAACAATAAATCTAGTGAGTATGCAGGTATATGATAATGAAGATGATTATACAAATTTAACTGTAAAGCATAATGATAATAAAGGTGTATATATAAGTAATCAGTTATTACCTAATCAGGATATTTCAGTTGATTCAATCAATATGGATGATCTTAAATTAAAGTTCTATTTACCTGTTCCTATGTATGATGCATCAGGTATTACACAGACAGGTATTGATTTAGAAGGTAGTGAATATGTGGATGTTAATACTGTCCTTGTGGATTTAATAGAGGTAGAACTACCTGTAAGAGGTATATTAAAGGAAGGAACAGAAATAAGTTCAAATTCATATAATGGTACTGGCAGTATCTATGTCCCACGAAGTGTTGTAAATCAATATAGAAAGACATATCATGCAACACAATCAAAAGTATTATATGGTGTGCCTGGAGCGGAAGGGACTGATTATAAATTCTATGAAGGATCATTACCTTCTACTTATACAATGAGTGATGTGGATCAGGTCGTTGTAGAAACACCTTGGAAACCAGGTGCTTATACTGTAAGAGTAGATAGTTTGAAGAATATTGATCAAGTCACAAAACAACTAGAAAAACTAGGTTTTAATGTAGAAGGTGCTTTTGTAGATAATAGTGCAATCAATAAGCTTCTTTCCAACAATAAACAAGTATTAATACAATTCATGATTATAGTATTTGTATTGTTGTATGGGTTCTATTTCTATCTTAAATACCTCATTCTTAAGGAAGAAAAACAAACAAGAGATTTTCTATATAACTTAGGTTTTACTACTAAGAGAATAAGCAAGAGTTTTAGTCTTACTTATATCAAAAATTCTCTTATTTTAGCTGTTTTAGGAATAGTATTACTAGAAGTCTTTATAGAGTTTGTTATAAGGATACATATATATAGTTTGATTATACCTGTAACTAAAATGCTGATATTGTTATTTTTTACGGCAGCATTCATCATAGAATTCTTTATTCCTACACTTATTCAAATGATTATGAAAAAATCAAAAGGGACTGTAATGAGTAGATAGTATTTATTACTATCTTGAGCGTTGCAGCTCTTTTTTTCTTGCCCTTAAACCTTACTTTAGGGTTAAAATGAATGTAGGGAGGATATGTATATGAAGAAATTAGGATTTGGTTTAATGCGTCTACCATTACTCGATCAAAATGATGCAGGCAGCATTGATATTGAAGAAACTAAAAGAATGGTGGATACATTTCTAGAAAAAGGATTTACTTATTTTGATACAGCCTGGATGTATTGTGCCTTTAAGAGTGAGGAAGCGACTAAGACAGCTTTAGTAGAAAGACATCCAAGAGATTCTTTTACACTAGCTGATAAGCTTCATGCAGGTTTTATTGAAACAAAAGAAGATAGAGATAGAATCTTCAATGAACAGTTAAGAAAAACAGGTGCAGAATACTTTGATTATTATCTCTTACATGATGTAGGAACAGATCATTATAAGAAATATACAGAATTGGACTGTTTCACATGGCTGAAGGATAAGAAAGAAAAAGGATTAGTAAAACATATTGGTTTCTCTTTCCATGATAATGCAGACTTATTAGAACGTGTCTTATCTGAACATCCAGAAGTAGAATTTGTACAGCTTCAGTTGAATTATCTAGATTGGGAAAGTGAAGGTGTACAGTCTCGTAAATGTTATGAAGCTGCAGTGAGACATCATGTTCCTGTATTTGTAATGGAACCAGTGAAGGGTGGTACTCTCGCAAATGTACCTGATGAAGTAGAAGAGACATTCAAGTCTTATCATCCAGATATGTCTATTCCATCTTGGGCAATTCGTTTTGCGGCAAGTTTAGATAATGTCCAGGTTGTCTTATCTGGTATGAGTAATATGGAACAGCTATTAGATAATACAGGTTATATGGAAGACTTTAAGCCTTTAAATGAGGAAGAACAGACACTGATTAAGAAGGCTGTTGATATTATTAATAGTAGTATTGAAATTCCTTGTACTGGCTGTTCTTATTGTACAGAAGGTTGTCCAATGCATATTGCGATTCCTAAATATTTCTCACTCTATAATGCTGATAAACAGGAAGTAGCGACTAAATCATGGAGACCTCAGGGAGAATACTATACACGTTTAACACATACATTTGGTAAAGCAAGTGAATGTATTGGATGTGGGCAGTGTGAAGCAGCATGTCCACAGCATCTTCCAATTATTGAGAACTTGCAAAAAGTCGCAGAATACTTTGAAAAATAACTTTTTCTTAAACATCATGGTAAAATAGTATCATGATGTTTTTTTATGGGAGGAAATTATGAAGACACTCTATGTAACAGATCTAGATGGTACATTACTTGAACCTGATAAATCGATTAAACCAGAAAACTTAAAACTCATTAATCAGCTCATAGAAGAAGATGTAAATATCACCTATGCGACTGCACGTTCTCTTATTACCGCAAAACAGGTAATAGGTGATATAAACTTTAAGCTTCCTATAATTGTCCAGAATGGGACATTTATATTATCACCTAAAGGAGATATGATCCTAGGAAACTATTTAGGAGATTCTATACTAGATACTGTAAAGGATTATGATATCTCACCTATTGTATATTCTCAAATAGGAAAGAATAACTACTTCTCTTATATTAAGGATAAGATGAGTGCGGGAGTAAAAGCTTTTGTGGATGATCATTTAGATGATCCTAGAAATCATCCTGTGAATACTTATAAAGATCTCTATGAGGGGGATATATTCTATTTATTATTGATAGATGATTATGATAAATTAAAGCCTCTCTATGATTTGTTTAAGGAAGACTATTATGCTGTCTTTGATCAGGAAATGTATTCTCATGACTGGTGGTTAGAGGTTATGTCTCCTGATGCTTCTAAAGCGAATGCGATTAAATACTTAAAACAGAAACTACAATGTAATGAAGTGGTTGTATTTGGAGATGGGAAGAATGATATCGAAATGTTTGAAGAAGCTGATTATAGCTGCGCTGTAGAAAATGCTGCTCCTGAACTCATCAAATGTGCAGATGAAGTTATCCATATAAGTGTGCCTCAGTATATAAATCAAAGAAAAAAATAAATTGTTTTTTTGAAAATTTTTTGAAGTCTAAAAAATGGCTTTATTATCGCAAAAAGTAAAGATATGCATTGTATTTTTTAAACTGTAAGCACCTTTGTAACATTGACTAATGTAAGCGTTTATGATAAAATTTTCACTAGATGAAAAGTTAGTCATCAAAGGTACTGTATAGGAGGAAAATATAATATGAGATTTACATTACCAAGAGATTTATATCATGGCAAAGGTGCCTTAGAAAACCTTAAGAACTTAGAAGGTAAGAAAGCTATTGTCTGTGTAGGTGGCGGAAGCATGAAGAGAAATGGCTTCCTAGATAGAGCTGTTAAATATCTTGAAGAAGCTGGTATGGAAGTTAAATTATATGAAGGTATCGAACCAGATCCATCAGTAACTACAGTTATGAAAGGTGCTGCAGTTATGGAAGAATTCAAGCCTGACTGGATCGTAGCTATGGGTGGAGGTTCACCTATCGATGCTGCAAAAGCTATGTGGATTAAATATGAATATCCAGAAATCACATTCGAAGAAATGTGTAAAGTATTTGGTATTCCAAAGTTAAGAAAGAAAGCTCATTTCTGCGCAATCCCATCTACAAGTGGTACTGCAACTGAAGTTACAGCTTTCTCAATCATTACTGATTATGATAAAGGTATTAAATATCCAATCGCTGACTTTGAAATCACTCCAGATGTTGCTATCGTAGATCCTGACTTAGCTGAAACTATGCCAGTTAAATTAGTTGCTCATACAGGTATGGATGCTATGACTCATGCAATTGAAGCATATGTATCTACTGCAAACTGTAACTATACTGATCCACTTGCTATTCATGCAATTGAAATGATCCAGGCTAACTTAGTTAAATCATATAGTGGTGATATGAGCTGCAGAGATGATATGCATGATGCACAGTGCTTAGCAGGTATGGCATTCTCTAACGCATTATTAGGTATCGTACATTCAATGGCTCATAAGACTGGTGCTGCTTTCGTAGACCAGGGTGGACATATTATCCATGGTGCAGCTAATGCTATGTACTTACCAAAGGTTATTGCTTATAATGCTAAAGATGAAACAGCTAAGAAACGTTATGGTGTAATCGCTGATTACATGCACTTAGGTGGAGAAAATGATGATGAAAAGGTTGCATTATTAATTAAATACTTAAGAGGTATGAATGATGCATTAAATATCCCACATAGTATCAACCACTATGGTGCTGATGGTTTACCAGCTGAAGTTGGATTTGTACCTGAAGATGTATTCTTAGAAAGATTACCAGAAATCGCTAAGAACGCTATTGCTGATGCATGTACAGGTTCTAACCCACGTATTCCAACTCAGGAAGAAATGGAAAAATTATTAAAGGCTTGCTACTACGATACAGAAGTTGATTTCTAATGTGTAGAGATAAGAACGGTCTTACAGAAGAAGAATTTTTAAAAAGCTATAATCCTGATAAATATCCTAAACCTTCACTGACAGCTGATATTTGTATCTTTGCTCATTCTGATGAGACAGAGATTCTATTGGTTAAACGTGGTGGACATCCTTATATAGGTAAATGGGCACTGCCTGGTGGCTTCGCTAATAAGAATGAACCGATTGAAAAGACGGCTTCAAGAGAACTTAAAGAAGAGACAGGTATAGAAGGTGTGTCTATGAAGCTTGTAGGTGTTTATAGTCAGCCGGGAAGAGATCCTCGTGGATGGGTTGTATCTACCGCATTTTATGCAGATGTAGATAAGAAGAGTATTCATCCAGAAGCTGGTGATGATGCCAAAGAAGCAAAATGGTTCACTATTGTTGATGAAACACATTTAAGATGTGGTGATATCAATATAGGTATGAATGATCTTGCCTTTGATCATGCTGATATTATTCATGATGCTATAGATAAGGGTCTGTAGAAATACAGATCCTTTTTTTACACACTGATATAGTTTAAAACTATGGTACCCTATTTTATAAAACTATAATCCTACTAAAATAGTAGATATTATCGTGTTTTGTGTTGACGCACTAAATTTGTGGTGCTAAGATGAAACCACATCAAGAAAAGACAGTGAAAAGAAGAGTACTGTAATGAAACTTATACAGAGAGTTCCGTTAGCTGAGAAGGAATGAAGGGAAGTTATAGGAAGATGGTCTTGGAGTTGCATGGCTGAAATGTAAGTCATGACGGGAGCGCCCGTTACAGCGATAGAGTATGCATGTACTCGAAGAGGTTATTAAGGTGACTTAATAATGAATTTAGGTGGTAACACGAAACGATACGTTCTCGTCCTATTATATGGATGAGAACGTTTTTTATTTAAGGGAAGGAGAGAGAACATGATCCACTTAGAACATGTTACAAAGACTTTTAAGACTAAAGATGGCGATGTCCATGCTGTCAAGGATGTCAGTCTGAATATTGAAGAAGGTGAAATCTACGGTATTATTGGTTTCTCAGGGGCTGGTAAATCTACATTAGTAAGATGTATCAACTTATTAGAAAAACCTGATAGCGGCGCTGTTGTATTTGGGGATAAAGATTTATTAAAACTATCCGATGCAGATTTAAGAAAAGAAAGAGAAAAGATCGGAATGATCTTCCAGCACTTTAATCTTTACAACAGTCGTACTATTTACGACAATATCGCTTTTCCATTAAAACATCTAGGCTGGAGTAAGGATAAGATTCAAAAGAGAGTCTTAGAATTACTCGAACTTATCGATTTGGTGGAAAGAAAAGATTCTTATCCAAGTCAGTTATCTGGAGGACAGAAACAAAGAGTTGCAATCGCAAGAGCGCTTGCCAACAATCCTAAAGTACTTCTATGTGATGAAGCCACAAGTGCTTTAGACCCTCAGACAACACAAAGTATTCTTCAGCTTATTAAGAAAGTAAATAAAGAATTTGGCTTAACAGTTATTTTAATTACTCATGAAATGGCTGTAGTCAAGGAAGTATGTGATAAGGTGGCAGTCATGGAAGATGGTCGTGTGGTAGAACAAGGCAGTATTGTTGATATCTTCTCTAATCCACAGCATCAGATTACTAAGAACTTTATCGCTACTACAAATAATCTTAATAAGATTGATGAATTGATCAAAGACAATCATCGTATTACACAGTTAAATGAAAACCAGCAGATGGTAAAGTTACAGTATCAGAGTTCTAATACAGATGTCGCATTAATTTCAGTATTATCAAGAGATTACAATGTAGATTGTTCTATTATCTTTGGGAATGTAGAAATTATCCAGGGACAGCCAATTGGTACACTTATTACAATCTTTACAGGTGAAGATGTAGATATCAAGAAAGCATTAGAATTCACAAAACAACAGGGAGTTAAAGTGGAGGTGATTAAACGTGGTAACTAAGCTATTTCCAAACGTTATAGAGTTTGCTTCAGATTTCCCACAAGCTATTATTGATACATTATTAATGTTGGTAATCAGTGGTTTAATCTCAGTGGTTATTGGAATCTTATTAGCAGTTATTGTAGTAGTCACTAGAAAAGATGGTTTAAAAGAAAATCAACCAGTTTTCTGGATCTTAGATAAGATTATTAACTTATTTAGATCTATTCCATTCATTATCTTAATTCCTACTGTAGCTGTACTCTCTCGTGCCTTATTTGGTACAACAATTGGTATCGAAGGTGCACTTGTTCCTCTAGTTATAGGAACAGCACCATTTGTCGCAAGACAGATGGAATCAGCCATTATGGAAATTGATCCAGGAATCATTGAAGCAAGTATTGCGATGGGACTCAGTACAAAAGAAATCATCTTTGATGTTTATCTAAGAGAAAATATTCCAGGGATGATCAGAGGTCTTACAATTTCATTTATTGCGTTAGTCGGACAGATTGCGATTGTTGGTTCTGTTGGCGCAGGCGGACTTGGTGATATGGCGATTAGATATGGTTTACAGAGATCAATGGGAGATATCACATTCGTCGTTATTATCTTAATTCTTATTTTAATTTCAATTGTTCAGGCAATTGGTGACAAACTCGTAGAAAAAACAACACATTAATTAATACATTGGAGGAAAATATTATGAACAAAAACATTTTAAAAGTATTTACAGCAGGTCTTTTAGCTTTCTCATTAGCAGGATGTGGAAGTAAGTCAGATTCTAAAACTATTACAGTAGGTGCAACAACTTCACCTCATGCTATTATCTTAAAGCATGTCCAGCCAGAATTTGAAAAAGCAGGATATAAATTAAAGATTAAGGAATTCTCAGATTATCCTAACATCAATCCATCTACTTCAGATGGTTCATTGGATGCAAACTTCTTCCAGCATCAGCCATACTTAACTTCTTACAACAAAGACAAAGGTTATAAGAAGGGTGATGATGGATATCTAGTATCAGTAGGAGCGATTCACTTTGAACCTTTAGGATTATATTCAACTAAATATAAAGCAGTATCTGATATCAAAGATGGTGCTAAGATTGCAATTCCTAACGATGCAACTAATGAAGCAAGAGCTTTATTATTACTTGCAGACAATGGTGTTCTTACATTAAAGAAAGATGCAGGTGTAACTGCAACTAAGAAGGATGTTGTATCTTACAACAAAAAAGTTGAATTAGTAGAAGTAGATGCTGCACAGGTGGCTTCTAAATTACCTGATGTTGATTTCGGTATTATTAATGGTAACTATGCATTAGATGCAAAAGTAACTGATAAGATCATCACTTCTGAAGATTCAAATTCTGAAGCTGCAAAGACTTACCAGAATATCATCGCTGTAAAAGAATCAAATAAAGACAATAAAGCAATTAAGAAACTTGTTGAAATCTTAAAGAGCGATAGCACTAAGAAATGGATTGAAAAGAAATTCGGAGTATCTGTAAAACCTGCAGAATAATGAATTGAAGCGGTCATTCGACCGCTTTTTATTTATATAGAAGAGTATTTCTTATATAATAGTTCTATAAGGAGGTCAAACTTATGGAATTTGATCAGTTATTAAAAGAAAGATATTCTGTTAGAAAGTTTTCTAATCAGAAGGTTGAAAAAGAAAAAATAGATAAAATATTAGAAGCTGCAAGAATAGCACCTACAGCTGTAAACTATCAGCCACAAAGAATTCTTGTAGTAGAAGATCCAGATAATCTTGCAAAACTAAAGGAATGTACTAAATATCATTTCCATGCACCTCTCGCAATGATTTTATGTTATGACAAGACAGTATCATGGAAGGATATGCATAATAGAGAATGTGGTGAAGTAGATGTGTCTATTGTGGCTACATACATGATGCTTAAACTCTTTGATTTAGGATTAGGTTCTACTTATGTAGGTTCTTTTGATTATAAGGAGTTAATCAAACAGTTTAATATTCCTGAAAATTATGTACCAGTGATGATCTTACCTATTGGTTATCCAAGAGAGGATTGTGTACCTGGACCAATGCATGATAAGAGAAAACCAATCAGTGCGATTGTATCTTATGAGGAATATACACAGGGGGAATAATAATGGAGTTATTAATAAAACAATTAGAAGAACTTATTTCACCAAATGAATGGTTTGTGACTAACTTGTCTAATGCAAGTGCGTTACTCATGGATGCGATTGATGATTTAAGCTGGGTAGGTTTTTATATGATGAGAGCAGGGGAACTTGTCTTAGGTCCTTTCCAGGGTAAAGTAGCATGTACACATATTAAAGTAGGTAAAGGGGCCTGTGGTGTATGTGTACAGGGAGATCAGACAATTCTTATTGAAGATGTGACTACATTCCCAGGCTATATTGCCTGTGATGCAGAAGCAAAGTCTGAAATTGTAGTCCCTTTACATGATGAGGAAGGTAAAGTGATTGCGGTATTGGATGTTGATTCTAATAGTTTAGGTCGTTTTGGAGACAAGGAACAGGAATTATTTGAAGCACTAGGTAAGGTGTTAGAGAAATCATTATGGAGCGAAAAAGCAGACGTTTAAGTTATATTTTGAGACATCATCCAGAAAGTATAGGTATTAAACTTGATGAACATGCTTATGGTGATGTTCAAAAGATATTAGAAGCGTTAAACATCACAATAGAAGACTTAGATATGATTGTGAGAGAAGATGAGAAACAGCGCTATTCATATAATGGAGATCATACAAGAATACGTGCGAATCAAGGACATTCTATTCCTGTGAATGTAGATTTAAAAGAAGTACAGCCACCTGATATTCTTTATCATGGTACAGCGACTCGTTTTGTACCTTCTATTTTAGAAGAAGGTATATTAAGTCAGACACGTATATATGTTCACTTATCTCAAGATATAGAAACCGCAACGAAGGTTGGTTCAAGACATGGGAAACCATATGTCTTTACTATTGATACTAAACAGATGTATGAAGATGGATACAAGTTCTATCTCTCAGAAAACAATATCTATCTTACAAAGATTATACCTACAAAATACTTAAAGGCTTCCACTTAAGGAAGCTTTTTTGTGCTATACTTGTTGAGAGAATATGAAGGAGGGTTTTTTATGACTCTAGATGAATTAAAGATTGGGGAAAGTGCTACAGTGACTTATGTAGGAGGTTCTGGGTCATTAAGACAACATTTCCTAGATATGGGTTTAATACCAGGTTCTGTTGTAACATTGGAAAAATTCGCCCCAATGGGTGATCCAATGGAATTACGTATTCATGGCTATGAGCTAACATTACGTTTAGATGATGCGAAAAAGATTGGAATAGATATGACAACTAAAGGTGTAGAAGATCATACACCTATTCCACCTATTAAACACCATATTCACCCAGGACTCGGTGAAGGTGGTAAATATCATGATAAAGAGACTGAAAATCCTTTATCAGAAGGAACACAGATTACCTTTGCGTTAGCAGGTAACCAGAACTGTGGTAAAACCACATTATTTAATCAATTAACAGGTTCTAATCAACATGTAGGGAACTTCCCTGGTGTTACTGTTGATAGAAAGAGTGGGTCTATTAAAGGACATCCAGAAACACTTGTAACTGATTTGCCAGGTATTTATTCTTTATCTCCTTATACAAGTGAAGAATTAGTATCTAGACAGTATATCTTAGATGAAAAACCTAAAGGAATCATCAACATCGTAGATGCAACAAATATAGAAAGAAACCTATATCTCACTATGCAGTTAATGGAACTTGATGTGCCAATGGTTCTAGCACTGAATATGATGGATGAAGTAAGAGGTAATGGTGGTTATGTTCATCTAAATAAGATGGAAGAACTATTGGGTATCCCAGTTGTTCCTATTTCTGCTGCTAAGAATGAAGGTATTGATGAATTAGTGAATCATGCCATCCATGTAGCGAAATATCAAGAAGCACCTTTAAGACAGGACTTTTGTGATGAAAATGATGAAGGTGGTGCAGTACACAGATGCTTACATGCCATCATGCATTTAATTGAAGACCATGCGCAAAGAGCAGGTATTCCATTACGTTTTGCGGCTAATAAATTAGTAGAAGGCGATGCAAGAGTAGAAGCAGCCTTAGACCTTGATACAAATGAAAAAGAAATGATTGAACATATCATTTCACAGATGGAAGAAGAAAGAGGATTAGACCGTACTGCCGCTATTGCGGATATGCGTTTTACCTTTATTAATAAATTAGTTAAAGAAACAGTAGTTAAACCACATGAAAGTAAAGAAAGAGAAAGAAGCCGTAAGATTGATGAAATTTTAACAGGTAAATATACAGGTTTTCCTGCTTTTATCGTTATTATGGGACTAGTATTCTTTTTAACATTTAATGTATTTGGTGCCTGGGGACAGTCACTTATGGAAATAGGTGTTGATGCTTTGACTCAAGTTGTAGATAAAGGACTTACTGCTTGGAATATTAACCCAGTGCTACATTCATTAGTTATTGATGGTGTATTCCAGGGTGTTGGTTCTATTATTAGTTTCTTACCTATTATCGTTATTTTATTCTTCTTCTTATCATTATTAGAAGATACAGGATATATGGCGCGTGTTGCCTTTGTAAGTGATAAACTACTCAGAAAGATTGGTTTATCAGGAAGAAGTATTGTGCCAATGTTGATTGGATTTGGATGTTCTGTTCCAAGTGTTATGGCCAGCCGTACACTCCCTTCAGAACGTGACCGTAAGATGACAATCATGTTGACACCATTTATGAGCTGTACTGCAAAGCTTCCAATCTATGCATTCTTTGCAGCTGCATTCTTCCCAAAACAAGCTGGACTTGTCATGGTAGGCTTATATATCTTTGGTATTGTGATGGGTATTATTACAGCCCTCATTTCTAAGCGTTTCTTATTCAAGGGTGAAGCTGTTCCATTTGTGATGGAACTTCCTAATTACCGTATGCCTAGCGCAAAGACTACTTTCCAGTTATTATGGGAAAAAGCCAAGGATTTCTTACAAAGAGCCTTTGGTATTATCTTTATCGCTTCTATTGTCATTTGGTTCTTACAGAGCTTTAACTTAAGATTAGATTTAGTTTCTAATTCACAGGATAGTATTCTAGCGATGGTTGCAGGATTCATTGCACCAATCTTCAAACCTTTAGGTTTTGGTGACTGGAGAATCTCTACATCACTCATTGCTGGATTTATGGCTAAAGAAAGTGTTGTTTCTACACTCTCAGTATTATTTAAAGGAACAGAATCTTTAATGACAATACTTACACCTCTAGGTGCATTGTCACTCTTAATATTCTGTTTATTATATACACCTTGCGTGGCAGCTATCGCTTCTATTAGAAGAGAACTAGGTGGTCCATGGGCTGTGAAGATAGTCATCTTCCAGTGTGTCATTGCCTGGATTTGTGCCTTTATCGTACATACTATTGGATTACTCTTCATATAATTATTTTTTTCAAAATAGTTGTAATGTTTGATACATTTATTGTGATTAATTATAATAAATGTATTGAAGGAGGTGTTCATCATGAAACTATCTAAAATCATACTTTATTCAGATGCGAAAGGACGTGGAGTAAAACCGGATGCTTGTGTAGAAGTCAGTCAGCGTTTAACCATTATGCGTGATGGACACATCTGGTTTACTGGATACAATTACGGAGATGGATTCAATTCTAGAAGAATTATAAGACGTAAAAGAGTGAATATAGGTCAAGAAAAAGCTGAAACACTCTTAGAACTATTAAAAGAATTCTTTCTTGAATCTTCTAATCATCCATCCTCTACAAATCGTGATTGGTGGCGCATTCAGTTAATTGATGAAGAGGGAAATGAATACAACTATAATGTATCTATTGTAGGAGAAGTCATTCTTAAAGAAATAGATCTCACACAATATATGAGAAATATTATTCCTATAGATGATATGTATTTGTTTGGGAACAAGGATTCACACAATTTGACATAATCGAATTATAATCTTAACACATTCATTAAGTATTATATAAACTGTAGTCAAGCAATCCCTTCCCTTCGTTAGACTACAAAGTACAAGTGTAAATACAAGAAAGAAGATAAGTGTTCCCCATGCTTATCTTTTTTCTTTATCACATAGTTTGAATTAACTAATTGATTTATGTAGTATGAGTAAGGGAGGTATTCATATGGTTTTAATTATACCCTTTATAGGAACAACACTAGGTGCAGCCTGTGTGTTCTTTATGAAAAAAGAATTAAGTTTAAATATACAAAAAGCACTCACTGGATTTGCGGCAGGTGTAATGGTGGCTGCTTCTATCTGGAGTTTAATCATTCCATCACTTGATCAATCTTCTACCTTTATTCCTGCACTTATAGGATTTTGGTTAGGTATACTATTTTTATTATTACTTGATCATTTGATTCCTCATATGCATTTAGATCATAGTCAGGAAGGACCACGTAGTCACTTGTCTCAAACGATCAAGTTAGTACTTGCAGTCACTATTCATAACATTCCTGAAGGAATGGCAGTAGGTGTTGTCTATGCATCTTATTTATCAGGTAATAAAGGAATGACTGCCATGGCAGCACTTGCTTTATCAATAGGTATCGCAATACAGAACTTTCCTGAAGGCGCAATTGTATCCATGCCTTTAAGAAGTACAGGAGCGTCTCGATTGAAGTCTTTTATATATGGCACATTGTCAGGTATTGTAGAACCTATCGGAGGTTTTATTACAGTCTTATTATCAAGTTATATTATCTCAGTGATGCCCTATCTACTTAGTTTTGCAGCAGGTGCAATGATGTATGTAGTCGTAGAAGAATTAATTCCTGAAATGAGTCAGGGAGAACATTCTCATTTAGGTGTATTATTATTCTCAGTAGGATTTACTTTGATGATGGTTCTAGATGTCGCATTAGGTTAATTCGTAGTATTAATCTTTACTATTATTTGAATTAAGCATAAGATAGATATAAGAGGTGAAATAAATGAGAAAGATATTCATAGTTTTATTGATGTCTTTGTTTTTTATAAGCCCAGTTTATGCAGATAATCATGTAGTCAATGTCAGCTATGATGGTGAAGTGACAACTGCTTCTGGAGAAGCCCCATCACTCCCATTAAAGGCGAAGGTAACCTTCTACGATGGTAGTGAGAAGGAATATAATATTGACTGGAATACATTTGATGAAAGCTTATATAAGACAAGAAATGCGAGTCAATTTACTGTCACAGGCACTATTGCGGATTTACAGGTAACCACTAGCTGTATAGTGAATGTAGAAGCAGCTAAAATAACACATATTGATGATTTAGCTAATAAAACAGTGACTATAGGAGAAGCACTCTCTTTACCTGCAACAGCTTCTGTAACATGGTCTAATGGAGATCAATCAAATGAAATCATACGCTGGGATAATTATGATAATAATGCTTTAAAGTATGTACATACATTTTCTTTAAATGGTCATATTTATGATCAGACTATTACACAGACAGTTCATGTAAAGTATGCATCTGTTACAAGTGTAAGTGTTCCTGCAGTTGTTTATACAACTACAGGAGTAGAAGCACAATTACCACAATATGCGACTGTTAGCTATTCTAATAAGACAAGTAAGAAGGTTAAAATTATCTGGGATAATCAGATTTTTAATGAAGTAGGTAAATATACAGTTTATGGTAAGTTATATCAGTCTACACGTAAAGTATCAATACGAGTAGAAGTAAAGAAAAATGAAGACACTACTACAGAAACACCAAAACAGGAAGAACCTGTAAAAAAGACTAAGACTAAGAAAAAGAATAAGACTAAGAAGGTTCAAAAAGAAGAGAAGTCATCTTTTTCTTATGTGATTGCATTAGTTGTATTCACAGCTATTTTATTTGGTTTTATCACATTAATTTCTTTTATTAAAAGAAAGATTAGAATCAAGGAGAATCGTTAAGGATTCTCTTTCTATTTTTATTAATAAGGTAAGCGCTTACTGGAGGGCAGAGTATGAATGAAATAAGGGGTGTTAGAAAAAAGAATGTTTTTAAGATTATTCAGTCGTTAGTAAAACAAGGAGGGTGTACAAAGAATGAATTAGTATTCTATACTGGTTTATCTTTATCTACGATTGATAGTCTTTTAGAAGAGATGTTGAAAAGTAATCTTGTAATTAAAGCAGGATATAGAGAATCTACTGGTGGAAGACCAAGTATGGGCTATCAAGTCAATGGAGAGTTTTCACAAACATTATGTATATATGCTTATAAGCATGATAAAACAATAACAGTCATAGGACGTCTTTATAATCTCTATAGTGAGATGATGGAAGAAAAAAGAAGAGATGTATCTAAACTAGATTGTGAAGTATTATGTTCTTTTATTGAAGAGATGTTGAATGCACAGGTACATACAATATGTCTCTCTTTACCTGATTGTGATATAGATATAAAGCATCGTTATAAACAACGAGTATTCGTAAAGAATGATGTGCATATGGGAGCTATAGGCGCTTATATTAAGCATATGCAATATGATTCTATTGTATTGTTGGATTCAAAAGGTGATTCACGTTTAGGAATAGTTATTAATGGACATCTTGTAGAAGGAAAGAGTTCTATTGCTGGACAAACTTGTTTCTTGCCTGTTATAAATCATGAAGATTATAAGAATAGAAGATCTATGAAAGGTAGAAGTAAAAGACTTGTTTTAGAACTACAGAATATTATTGGAATGTTGAATCCTGAAGCAATCGTTATATGTAGTGATGGAATAGATTCACATTATGTAGAAGAAGAACTATTAAAGATATTTAAGATGAGCGATATGCCTCATTTGATTTATATTGATAATTATATTGATGAGGTCATGCTAGGTATGGAGAGTATAAGTAAAGATAGCTTATTTGACAAAATGTCAAGATAAAGTATGATGGTAGAAAGGGGTGAGAAAGATGTCACAGACAGTATTAATTACAGGTGCTTCTAATGGAATAGGGAAAGCATGTGCACGTGTATTTGCGAGAAAAGGATATGACCTTGTACTTGTTGCACGTCATAGAGAAAAACTAGAAGCAGTGAAAGCAGAATTATCTGAATATGATGTACAGATTAAAGTGATTGCGATGGATCTTACAGGAGAAGATGCTGCCGTAGATCTATATAATGATTTAGTACTTGATGATATAAGTATTGATATTCTAGTCAATAATGCAGGTTTTGGAGATCATGGTGCTTTTCATGATTCATCATGGGAAAAACAGAAGAAGATGGTTTTATTGAATATAGTGGCTTTAATGCAGATGACTTATGTATTTGGTCAGGCAATGAAACGTAGAAAGAAAGGCCGTATATTGAATGTGGCTTCTATTGCTGGACTTTGTGCAGGACCTTATATGTCTACTTATTATGCAACGAAAGCTTTTGTATTATCTTTTAGTGAATCTATTGCCTATGAACTGAAAGACTATAATGTAGAAGTATCATGTTTATGTCCTGGCCCTACCAAGACAGGATTTATGGATGTAGCCAACTTAGGTCAGTCTCCAATGTTTAAATTATTTAAACCACAGTCTGCAGAGGCTGTTGCGGAAATAGGTATACAAGGTTTATTTGATAATCGTTTAGTTCAGTTCACTGGTATATCAGGATACTTATTAAATATTGCGGCAAGATTCCTACCACGCTCATTTTTAAGTTCATGCACAGGATTTGTGAACGGAAAGAGAAAAGTATGATTGAACATCCACTAGAACCAATCATAGATGAACAATGTGAAGTATTAATATTAGGAAGTTTCCCTTCAGTGAAATCAAGGGAAATTTCTTTCTATTATGGTCATCCTCAAAATAGATTTTGGAAGATTATTGGTACAATCACACAAACAGACTATGAAACAATAGAAGATAAGAAAAAGATGTTATTGGAACACCATATTGCGATATGGGATATTATTCATTCATGTACTATTACAGGAAGCAGTGATGCCTCTATTAAGGATGTTGTACCTAATGATATTAAAACTTTAATACAAGGTACAAATATCAAGAGGATATATTGTAATGGTGGGACTTCTTTAAAACTTTATAAGAAGTACCAGGAAAAAGAAACAGGAATAAAGGCTGTACTTCTACCTTCCTCTTCTCCTGCCAATGCTCGTTACAGATTAAGTGATTTAGTCGATATATGGAAGAAAAAATTGACTTTATAATAACCTTTATGTATGATTAATCATGTTAATCAAGGAGGACATATATGGAATCAATCGCATTATGGTTTGCAGGAACATTAGGTAAATACATTTCATCTAAACTTGCAGTATTTATTGTATCTTTAGTTCCTATTCTTGAATGTCGTGGAGGATTAATTGCATCAGCATTATTAAAAGTAGATATTCGTTATGCAGTACCTCTATGTATTCTAGGAAATATCTTACCAATTCCATTTATTTTATTATTTATTAAACGTATATTTAAATGGCTTAAGAAGTTTAACTTCTCTAGACCATTAATTGAAAAACTAGAAGACCGTGCTATGAACAAGAGCAAGAATATGAGTAATGGTGAATTCTTAGGACTCTTATTATTCGTAGGTATTCCATTACCAGGTACTGGTGCATGGACAGGTTCTTTAGTGGCTGCATTACTTGATATGGACTTTAAGAAGGCTATTACAGCTATCTTCTTAGGTATCTTACTTGCGACACTTATTGTTGGTTCATTATCATATGGCTTATTAGCTGCATTCTAAAAGAGAGACTAATCATCTCTCTTTTCATATTCCTCTAAGATTTCCTGCATTTTCACAAGACCTCTTTCACAATTTGGATGAAGTAGATCACAGCTTCTTGCACACCCTAAACAGAATTCATTTTCTAATAGTTTCAGTTCTTCTTCTTTCATAATCTTCACCTCAACTTATTATATGAATAACTTTCTATGATTGACAAGCGATATGAATTTGGTAGAATGAAATTAATTAAAGGGGAGTAGCTCTTACAGAACCGTTCGTCAACACGTTATGTTCAACATAACCGGATTGTTTTGGTCATTTATGATCAGCGAGACCTTTAATAAAACGATTGTTTTTATTAAAGGAGGAATAGAAATGTATAAAAAAACAATTGAAGAAGTAGTAAACTCTTTAGATACAAATATTGAAAAGGGACTGACTTCTTCTGAAGCAAAGAAGAGACAAGGCATATATGGTACTAATGAACTAGAAAAGCCACAGAAAAGGTCTCTTCTTTTACGTTTTCTAGATCAATTCAAGGATGCAATGATTATTATTTTAATTATTGCAGCAGTGATATCTATTATTGTAGAACCAGGAGACTGGATTGATTCTCTCATTATTGTAATAGTAGTAATGATGAATGCGATTCTAGGTGTTGTATTAGAGAGTCATGCAGAAAAGAGCCTTGAATCATTACAGGAATTATCTGCACCACAATCTAAGGTATTAAGAGATGGTGTGAAACAGACTATTGCCTCTAAGGAATTAGTGCCTGGTGATATTATTATTCTTGAAACAGGGGATATGATTCCTAGTGATGCACGTTTAATTGAAGCTTATAACTTAAAGGTAGATGAATCTGCCTTAACAGGTGAATCTGTTCCTGTAGAAAAGACAACTGATCCTATTAGTCAGGATGTTGTGATTGGGGACCAGACAAATATGGTCTTCTCTTCTACAGTAGTCACTTATGGTCGTGGTAAAGCAATAGTGACATCTACTGGTATGAAGAATGAAGTAGGTAAGATTGCTGGCATGTTAAATGCGAGTGAAAAGGAATTAACACCTTTACAGGTTAAATTAAATGAAATTGGTAAAACAATTGGATTACTTTGTATTGTAATCTGTGTGATTGTATTTATTCTTGAATCATTGAGCGGTATTAGCTGGCTAGAATCATTTAAGACAGCTGTTGCCTTAGCTGTTGCAGCTGTACCAGAAGGTCTTGCAGCTACTGTTACTATTGTCTTAGCTGTTAGTGTGACTAAGATGGTTAAACAGCATGCCATTATTCGTAAATTACCTGCAGTAGAAACATTAGGTAGTACTTCTATTGTATGTTCTGATAAGACAGGTACATTAACACAAAATAAGATGACCATCTTAAAGACTTACTTAGATGGTGATGAAGTACAAGATTTAGAAGAAGCAGACGCTAAGACTATTGATATGTTGAATGCATTTACTCTATGTTCTGATGCGTCTATTGATGATGGTAAGGTACTAGGTGATCCTACTGAAGTTGCACTAGTAGAAGCAAGTAAGAAGATGAACTTTGAAAAGAAAGCACTCATGGAAAAGTATCCACGTGTAGGAGAATTGGCTTTTGATTCTGATCGTAAGATGATGAGTGTTATTGTGAAGGATGGAGATCATTATGTGTCTATTACTAAAGGTGGACCTGATGTGATCTTAAATAGATGTCGTGATGTAGATAGTGACCAGGCTATGACTGCCAATGATGAAATGGCTAAAGATGCATTAAGAGTTTTAGCTGTGGCAGTGAAGACATATGATAAAATGCCTACTAACATTACAGTAGAAGAAATAGAAAATGATATGGACTTTATTGGGTTTGTAGGTATGATTGATCCAGCTCGTCCAGAAGCAAAAGAAGCCATTAGAGTTGCTAAACATGCAGGTGTGCGTACTATTATGATCACCGGTGACCATAAGACAACAGCGACTGCCATTGCGAAAGATTTAGGTATTTTAAATGAGGGACAGGAAGTTATTTCTGGTGAAGAATTATCTCAGATGTCTCAGGAAGAACTAGAAAAGAATGTAGAAAAATATAGTGTTTATGCACGTGTGGCTCCTGAACATAAAGTCAATATCGTCAAAGCATGGAAATCAAAGAATAAGATTGTCGCTATGACAGGGGATGGTGTCAATGATGCACCAGCCTTAAAGACTGCAGATATTGGCTGTGCTATGGGTATTACAGGTACAGATGTAGCGAAGAATGCTGCTACTATGATTCTAACAGATGATAACTTTGCGACTATTATTCAGTCTATTAAACAGGGCCGTGGTATTTTTGATAATATCCAGAAGGATGTACAGTTCTTATTATCAAGTAATATTGGTGAAGTATTAGCTATCTTCTTAGCTTCTATTATTGCGTTAATAAATCCTTCTTGGGGATTTGGTGTACCACTATTACCTATTCATTTATTATGGATTAACCTAATCACAGATGCTTTACCAGCCTTTGCGATTGGTTTAGAACCAGTTGAAGATGATATTATGGATAGAAAACCAAGAGAAAAGGATGAAGGTTTCTTTGCGAATGGCTTAATGGTGAAAGTCATCTGGCAGGGTGTTATGGTAGGTTTACTTACTTTAGTTTCTTATTCAATTGGTCAGTATTTCAGTCATCATGAATATGCGATGACTATGGCATTTATTACAATGTCAGGTGCTGAATTATGTCATGCTTTTAACGTGAAGAGTCATCATTCAGTATTTAATAAACAGGTATTTAACAATAAATACTTATGGGGTGCAACAGCTTTAGGTCTTGTATTACAGTTAGCCATTATCTTTACACCTCTTTCTCATTTATTTAGTTTAGTGCCTCTTGATCCATCTCATTTCGCGATTGCAGCATTACTTGCATTCTCAGTTATCCCAATCGTAGAAATCTCTAAACGTTTCGATAAACGTTAACACCTGCATTGCAGGTTTTTTTTTTACTATTTCTATTGCATTTATCTCATATGAGTAGTATCATTAAGTTAGTAAAGGCTAACTCCTTTACTAAACACAACATATCCTTTCATATTCTCAGTTCCTTAAAACAGAGGACATAAAAAAATCACAGGACGGCACACACCTGTGATTTTTTTATTTAGATCTTATTTTTAAAATAAGCTTTTAAAGCTTCAAAAGTTTCTGGTGAAATATAATGTTCGATACGACATGCATCCTGTGAAGCAGTAGACTCACTGACTCCAATATGAACTAGGATATTTCTTAATTCAGTATGTCTTTCAAATATCATATTCGCAATCTTAGCACCAGCGTCTGTTAATGTAATGGCACCATCTTCATCCATGTTGATGAGTTCCTTCTCTTTTAATCTTTTCATCTGTTGTGAAATAGTAGGTTTAGAGAAATTCATTTCACGGGCGATATCAATGGAACGCACATGTCCTTTCTTCTTTTGAATAACTAATATAGTTTCTAAGTACATTTCTGTTGATTCACTCATTTTATTCACCTCATTTGAATCATTATAGCATAAAAATTCAAATAATGAAAAAGTTAGGCTTTACTAATATTTTTGTTGACATATAAAAACAGTAAGGCTATACTAACAATGAAGTTAGAAAAGGCTAATTAGGTTAGTCTAATCATCTGAGGAGGCGGAGTATATGCCAATTAGTATGGCAAATCCTGGAGATACAGTCATTATTAGACGTATTACAGGAACTGATAAAGTAAAGAATCATCTAGCAGAACTTGGTTTTGTAGTAGATGGAGAAGTAACTATTATCAGTAAAGTAGATAACGGAATTATTTGTAATGTGAAAGGCAGTAGGATTGCGCTTTCTGAACAGATGGCCAATCGTATATTGTTTTAAGGGAGGCGTAACATGAACTTAAAAGATGTAAAAGTGGGCGAAACAGTAACTATTAAAAAAGTAACTGGTACAGGTCCAGTAAAAAGAAGAATTATGGATATGGGTTTAACTAAAGGACAGAGTGTTTATGTAAGAAAAGTTGCACCTTTAGGAGATCCAGTAGAAATCACAGTACGTGGTTATGAGTTATCATTGCGTAAAGCAGATGCGCAGATGATTGAAGTGGAGGAATAGTTATGAAGATAGCGTTAGCGGGTAACCCTAACTCTGGTAAAACAACGTTATTTAATGCACTGACAGGGAGTACTCAGTATGTTGGTAACTGGCCAGGGGTTACGGTTGAAAAGAAAGATGGGAAACTAAAAGGTCATAAGGATGTGACTATCCAGGATTTACCTGGTATTTATTCATTATCTCCTTATACACTAGAAGAAGTTGTTACAAGAAGATATTTAATTAATGAAACACCTGATGCAATCATTAATATTATTGATGGTACAAACTTAGAAAGAAACTTATATTTAACTACTCAGTTAGCTGAATTAGGTATTCCAATGGTTTTAGCTGTTAATATGTATGATATCATCGAAAAGAAGGGTGATAAGATTGACTTAGATCAGTTAGGTCAGTTATTTGGTTGTAAAGCAGTCACTTTATCTGCATTAAAGAATAAAGGAACTCAGGAAGTGGCTGAAGAAGCAATTAAACTTGCACATAACCATAAAGTATCAGAACATCCTCATGTATTTGTTGGTTCAGTAGAACATGCTTTGGCACATATTGAAGAATCAATTGAAAATAAAGTAGATGCATCTAAGTTAAGATGGTTTGCAGTTAAGGTATTTGAAAGAGATGAAAAGGTATTGGCTGAACTTAAATTGGATCAGGCAGTATTAAATGAAATCGAAGGTCATATTGCGGATTGTGAAAAAGAAATGGATGATGATTCAGAATCTATTATCACAAACCAGAGATATACATTTATTAAGAATTCTATTAATAAGGTTCTTACAAAGAAGAATCCACATCAGACATTATCTACATCAGATCAGATTGATAAGATTGTCACTAACAGATTCTTGGCTTTACCAATCTTCGTATTAATTATGTGGCTTGTTTATTACATCTCAGTATCTACAGTAGGTAGTTGGATGACTGACTGGGTGAATGATGTATTATTTACTGAAATCATTCCACCTGCAGTAGAAACTTTCCTTAAATCAATTGGTTGTGCAGCTCCATTAATCAGCTTAATCAAGGATGGTATTATTGGTGGTGTTGGTACAGTATTAGGTTTCGTACCACAGATGGCACTTATCTTCTTATTCTTAGCTATTCTTGAAGATTCAGGATATATGGCAAGAATTGCCTTCATTATGGATAGACTATTACGTAAATTCGGTTTATCTGGTAAATCATTTATCCCTATCTTAATTGGTACAGGATGTGGTGTTCCAGCCGTTATGGGTACACGTACTATTGAAAATGAAGCAGATAGAAGAATGACTATTCTATTATGTACATTTATTCCTTGTGGTGCGAAGACTGTTATTATTGGTATGATCAGTTCAGCATTCTTCCCAGGTAACACTTGGATTGCGCCAGCAATGTATTTCTTAAGTATTTTAGTTATTATCTTATCAGGTATCGCATTAAAGAAGACTCGTTTCTTTGCCGGTGATCCAGCACCATTCGTAATGGAATTACCAGCATATCACCTTCCTACTTTTAAGGGTGTATTTATCCATGTATGGGAACGTGCAAAAGCATTCATGATTAAAGCGGGTACTATTATCTTTAGTATTTGTATTGTAGTATGGTTATTATCTACATTTAACTTCTCATTCCAGATGGTTGATATTGAAAACTCAATGTTAGCATCTATTGGTCATGTATTTGCAACATTATTCGCACCAGTAGGTATTGAAAACTGGAAAGGTTCAGTAGCTGTTATTTCAGCATTAGCTGCTAAGGAACAGGCTGTTTCTACTATCTCTATCTTAAATCATATGGGTGATGCAGATTCAGGTGCTAAGGCAATTCATGCTATGGTGAATACATTCTCTGCAATGGGTGGTTTCTCATTCATGATCTTGAACTTATTCGATCCACCATGCTTTGCCGCTATTGGTACAATCATGAGAGAAATGGGTTCTAAGTTCTGGGGATGGTTCGCAGTATTATACCAGATGGTATTAGGTTATGTATTAGCTATGATCACTTATCAGTTAGGTTCATGGTTATTCTATGGTGCAACATTCGGATTAGGTCAGATTCTATCAATCGTATGTATTCTAGTAATGATCTACTTCATTGTAAGACCAGCACCTAAACCAGAATTAAAGACACAGAGAGCTTAATCAATTATGGGTAACATCATAGTTGCGGCTATTGTTGTTGTGTTGCTCATTATAGGTGTTCTTCACTACAAGAAGACATTACAGTCAGGATGTTGTGGTGAACACGATCAAATAAAGAAAATAGGTACGAGGGATAAGGATAAAAATCTTTATCCCTATCGTACTACTCTTCATATTGACGATATGTTCTGCAAGAACTGTGCAGCAACAATAGAAAACGCATTTAATCAACATAAAGAATATCTTGCATCAGTAAACATGAATAAGAAAGAAATCACTATTCTTTCTATGAATCAACCTGATCTAGAAACATATAAACAGATGATCATCAAACTTGGTTATACGCCAAGATAATTGTATAATAGAAGCAAGGAGGAGATAGTATGGGTACAATTATAGTAAGTATTTTATTAGTAATCTGGATTTGTCTTGTCCTTAGAACTATATATAAAAATAAGAAAAAAGGCATAGGTGTATGTGGCCATAATTGTAATACATGTGGTACAAATGATCTATGTCATGCTGATCTCTATAAAATGTATCGTGAAGAGATGCGTAAAGAAGGACACGCTTAGTGTTCTTCTTTTTTTTTAGTTTGAGCATATTTATTGAATTATATCTCAAAAGGACTATAGTATAAGTAGTAATAATTACTATATACTAAAGGAGGAATTCTGATATGAAATGGGTATGTAAAGTATGTGGATATGTGTATGAAGGTGATGAATTACCTGAAGATTATGTATGTCCACTATGTGGTGTAGGACCAGAAGAATTTGAAAAAGTAGAAGAATAATATTATTCTTAACAGTAAAAGAGACTGTAACGTTTAAGGTTATCTATTCGTTACAGCCTTTTTTCTTAGTATTAATTTAAAAGAGTTCTTTTGCTTTCATACGCTTCAATTCAGCATGTGTACTTTTCTTATGTCTGCAATAGAAGTAAATACCTAGCATAACAAAGTTTCCAGCATTGATAGACACAATAGTATATACAATGCTTGTTGTTGTAAGAGAGTGATCTCTTAATGCGGTAGATGTTTTATCTGAAGAACTTTCTACCACTTTACCTGTTTCTGTCATCACAGATTGAGTCGTTTCAATTTTATTATGGGTTGGTATGAATCCAAATGCGAATATGAGTGAACTCGCAAAAATAATGATTGGGATAATCAAACCAAGTAACCTATTATCCTTTTTCGATAAAAATATTTGTAGTCTTATAATTGCGATTATAATAATCACACCAATAATACTCTTAATCATTTTTTTATTTCTCCTTTATTTTCTTATACTCTGTAATCAAATTCTTAGCAACGTCAAATTCTATATCTTCATCAATGACATATCTTTTGATCAACTCTACAAATTCATCATTATCTGTTTTATCTTCAGCTAACTTGATCTTATCAATCAATTTATTTAACCTGACTCTTACTGTTGGATAAGTAACACCATATAACTTAGCAACTTCTTTTAAAGAACCTGAAGCGAGTATAAATCTTTTGATAAAAATCATATCTTCATCATCCAAATTTTTCATCCACATAGGGACAGTATCCATATTTATCACCTCTTTTTGTAATATAACATATTTATATTTTAAATAAAAGATAAATAATTTAATAATGTTAAAGTGTATGTTTAATAAAATTAAAAATACTACTAGTTTTTTAATCATTATGTAAGTGTTGTGTATTTTGATTAGGTTTGATTTATTTCCTTGTTTGATATGATATAGTAGTGTGGAATGGAGAGGTGAATATGAAGAAAATATTAATTTTATTAGTGACAATGATGTTATGTGCCTGCTCACCTGCAGAACCTATGTCACTTAAAGACAGCTATGGACAATACAAACAGGAGAAAATCGTATATGCGAATAAGAAGGATTACATAAAGAAGAAGGATGCTTATAATGCGTATCTTGTTTATGAAATCAATAAAGATGCATGTACATTTGAAAGTGATTTAAAGTATCAGAATATCCAGTATAAGAAGGTTGAACTATCAAAAGATGAGAAAGAAAAAGTTCCTGAAGCACTCATCAAATACAACCTTTATGAAGGTGAAAAACAGTTAGGTATTGCGGTTTACTTAGGTGAAGAAGCTGTTTATATTGCTAGCTATGATCAATATGATGGTAGCCCTGTATATATTGCGAAAATGAAAAAAATCATAAATAAGAGCTAAAATTTACGAAAAACAGAAAATAAATAATTTTGTTTATATTTAAAGAAAAATTATTGACAAAGTAAAAAAGTGATTGTATTATAAACCTAAGTTAAATAAACAAATCGATGAACGAGAAGAGTATCTTACAATCACCTACAGCGAGATGACATAGAGTGGAAGGTCATCAGGAAGATATAAGAGAAACGCACTTGGGAGAGTCTGTTGGAATTGAGTATAACAGAACGTGAATCTGCGTTAATGAAGAGGTGGTTTGTATGATACAAGCAACTAGAGTGGTACCGCGTTTATATACGTCTCTGGATTAATCCGGAGGCGTTTTTTGTTTATTAAAGGGGTGTTTGATATGAAGGAACGACGATCTAGTTAAGTAGTGGGGCATTAAAATAAAACATCAAACATTTAAAGGAGAAGAAAATTATGGAAAAGAAAACATTTAAGAAAGTTGTATTAGCTTATAGTGGAGGATTAGATACTTCAATTATTATTTCTTGGTTAAAGGAAAATTATGGCTGTGAAGTTATTGCAGTTGCTGCTGATGTGGGACAGGGTGCTGGAGAACTTGATGGTCTTGATGAAAAGGCTGCAAAGACAGGTGCTTCTAAATATATTTGTGTAGATTGTAAACCTGAATTCGTTAAGGATTTCTGTTTTGAAGCAGTTAAAGCCAATGCATTATATGAAGGTAAATATATGTTAGGTACTTCTCTTGCAAGACCAATTATTGCGAAGAAGTTAGTAGATATCGCTTTAGAAGAAGGTGCAGATGCAATCTGTCATGGATGTACTGGTAAAGGTAATGACCAGGTAAGATTTGAATTAGCTATTAAAGCATTCGCACCAGATATGCCTATTATCGCTCCTTGGAGAGAATGGGATATTAAATCAAGAGAAGAAGAAATCGAATATGCTGAAGCAAGAAAGATTCCTCTAAAGATTAATAGAGAAACAAACTACTCTAAAGATAAAAACTTATGGCATTTATCACATGAAGGTTTAGATCTTGAAGATCCAGCTAATGAACCTAAGTATGATGAAATCCTAGAAATGGGTGTTTCACCAGAAAAGGCACCAGATGTTCCAACATATATCACTTTAACTTTTGAAAAGGGTGAAGCTGTCGCATTAAATGGTGAAAAGCTTGAACCAGTAGAAATGTTAGCTAAGTTAAATGAAATCGGTGGTGCGAACGGTGTTGGTATCGCAGATATGGTTGAAAACAGACTTGTTGGTATGAAGTCAAGAGGTGTATATGAAACACCTGGTGGAACTATTTTATATGCAGCACATCAGAACCTAGAAGAAATTACTGTAGATAAAGAAACACAGCATTTCAAACAGCAGGTAAGCTTAAAACTTGCTGATAATATCTATAACGGCCAGTGGTATACACCTCTTACTGAAGCATTACTTGCATTCGTAGATAAGACTCAGGAAAACGTAAATGGTGATGTTAAACTTAAATTATATAAGGGTAATATCGTAGGTGCTGGTGTTACATCTCCAGATACATTACATGATTTACAGACAGCATCATTTGATGAAGATGATGATTATGATCAGTATGATGCTAAAGGATTCATCACATTATATGGTTTACCAATCAAGGTAAAAGCTAAGTTAGATCAGAAGAAAAAGAAATAGGAGTTTAAGATATGGTATTGTGGAAAGGTAGATTTTCTAAAGAATTAAATCATGAAGTGAATGCATTCAATTCATCTCTTTCATTCGATCATCGTATGTATAAACAGGATATCAGAGGATCTCTTGCTCATGCAAAGATGTTATGTAAACAGAGTATTATTGAAGAGAAAGATTATGAAGAGATTGTAGAAGGTTTAAATGCAATTTTAAAAGAGATTGAAGAGGGTACACTCCTCTTTGATCCTGAAGCTGAAGATATTCATATGTTTGTGGAAAGTGAACTCACAAAACGTTATCCAGTGGCTGGTAAAAAACTACATACAGGACGTTCTAGAAACGATCAGGTTGCATTAGATCTTCGTTTATATGCACATGATGAAATTCTAGAAATCAAGAAGATGTTAGTGAATCTGATTCATACATTAACAGATTTAGCTGAACATAACCTTGATACAATCATGCCAGGATACACACACTTACAAAGAGCACAGCCTATTACTTTTGCCCATCATTTAATGGCTTATGCATCAATGTTTTTAAGAGATATTGATCGTTTAGAAGATGTTGATAAGAGACTTTATGTATCACCTCTAGGAAGTGGTGCACTTGCAACAACAACTTATCCATTAGATAGACTATTTGTGGCAGAAGAATTAGGTATGTATGATATTATGTATAACTCTTTAGATGGTGTGAGTGATCGTGATTATGCGATTGAGTTATCAAGTGCCTTAGCCACAATCATGATGCATTTATCAAGATTCTCAGAAGAAGTGATTCTATGGTGTTCATGGGAATTCAAATTCATTGATCTTGATGATGCGTATGCAACAGGTTCTTCTATTATGCCTCAGAAGAAGAATCCAGATATTGCAGAATTAGTAAGAGGTAAGAGTGCAAGAGTCATTGGTGATGTGAATACATTACTTACAATGATGAAGGGACTCCCTCTTGCTTACAATAAAGACATGCAGGAAGATAAAGAAGCTTTATTTGATGCAATTGATGAAGTCAAGCTTTGTCTTCCAGTCTTTACAGATATGATGGCAACTATTACTGTTCATAAAGATAAGATGAGAGATGCTGCTGCAAGAGGATTTATTAATGCGACAGATTGTGCAGATTATTTGACTAAGAAAGGTATGCCATTTAGAGATGCTTATAAGATTACTGGGGAACTTGTAAGATATTGTATTGAACATGGAGAAACATTAGAAACACTTCCTCTAGATGTTTATACAGGTTATACAGATATGTTTGGTGAAGATGTTTATCAGGCTATTTCATTAGAAACATGTCTTAACAACAGAGCAGTTGTTGGTGGACCTTCTCCTAAAATTGAGATGGAGAATATTCATAGAATCAATCAGAAAGTGAGTGGATATTGTGATTAAAGCAGGTATTATTGGTGCAAGTGGTTATGCAGGATGTGAACTATTAAGAATCTTATTAATGCATCCTGAAGCAGAAGTAACGGCTATTTCTTCACATAGCTATACTGGTAAGAAGATTTATGATCTTTATCCTAACTTCTATCAGGTATGTGATTTAGAGTTTATTGAAGATACAGAAGTCATTGAGAAAGCAGATATTATTTTTGCATCTCTTCCTCATGGCTTATCTGAAAAGTATGCCAAGACATGTGTAGAAAAGGGTAAGAAGTTTATTGATTTAGGGGCTGATTTCAGACTTGATAAAGAAGAAGATTATCAGAAATGGTATGGTTTAGATTATAACTTACCAGAACTTCATAAGAATCAGGTATATGGTTTACCTGAAGTCAATAGAGATAAGATCAAGGATGCTACTATTATTGGAAATCCTGGTTGTTATCCTACAACTATTACTTTAGGTCTTTATCCATTATTAAAGAATAAGCTCAATGTATCACAAAAGATCATTATTGATTCAGCATCAGGTACAACAGGTGCTGGTAAGAATTTAAGTGATGGTATGCATTTCCCAAGATGTAATGAATCGTTCCATCCTTATAAAGTAGGTGTACATAGACATACACCAGAAATTGAGCAGGAATTAAGTAAGATGAATGAAAAAGATGTACATATCACATTTGTCCCTCATTTACTTCCTGTAGACCGTGGTATTGTTTCTACTATTTATGTTCCTGTAGATAAGTCTCTAGAAGAAACCTATGAAACATATGTAGAGGCTTATAAGAATGAACAGTTTGTGAGAGTATTACCTCTTGGACAGGTCGCAGACTTAAAGTTTGTGAAAGCATCTAACTATTGTGATATTTCATTACATATGGATGAACGTGATCATACATTAATTGTAGTGTCTACAATTGATAATATGGTGAAAGGTTCTGCTGGTCAGGCAGTACAGAATATGAATATTATGTATGGACTCGATGAGAATACAGGTTTAAATCTTGTCGCTCCATCATTCTAAGGAGGATGTTATGAAAGATATACTTGGTGGTGTTTGTGCACCAATAGGATTTAGCGCAAATGGTATTCATGCAGGAATGAGAAAGAATAAATCTAAGAAGGATTTATCTCTTATTGTGAGTGAAGAGTTATGTACAGCAGCTGCAACATATACACAAAATAAAGTAAAAGGTGCTCCTTTGACAGTTACAAAGCAGCATTTAAAGAATGGTCGTGCAAGAGCTATTATCTGTAACTCAGGTAATGCGAATACATGTAATTCAAATGGTATTGAGCTTGCGAATGAAGTATGTGCTTTAACTGCAAAGGAATTAGGTTTAAAGGAAGATGATATTATTGTCGCTTCTACTGGTGTTATTGGTCAGCCTATGTCTATTGATCCTTTTAAAGATCATATGAAAGAACTTGTAAAAGGGTTAAATGTAGATGGGTCTCATGATGCATGTTATGGAATCATGACAACTGATACACAGCCTAAAGAATATGCAGTAGAATTTAAACTAGGTAATACAAAATGTCATATTGGGGCTATCGCAAAGGGTTCTGGTATGATTCATCCAAATATGGCAACAATGCTTGCTTTTGTAACAAGTGATGTAGCTATTTCTAAAGAATGTTTAGAAGCAATGGTACATGAAGTTGTAGATGATACATTTAATATGGTCAGTGTTGATGGGGATACATCTACTAATGATATGTTATGTGTATTATCAAATGGTATGGCACAGAATAATAAGATTGTCTTAAAGGATCAGTCTTATAATATTATGAAAGATGCGTTATATCATATTTGTGAACAATTATCTCGTGGTATTGCGAAAGATGGTGAAGGAGCAACTAAACTTCTTACATGCAATGTCAAGAACGCGAAGACATTACAGGATGCCAAGATTGTCGCAAAGAGTGTAATCACTTCTACTTTATTTAAAGCAGCGATGTTTGGTAGAGATGCGAACTGGGGTCGTATCTTATGTGCTATTGGTTATTCTGATGCTGATTTAGACATCAATAAAGTATCCGTGACATTGGCTTCATCTGCAGGAGATATTCATGTTTGTGAGAAGGGCATGGGTGTGATCTTTGATGAAGACAAAGCATTAAAGGTCTTATCTGAAGATGAGATTGATATCAATATTGATTTAAATGATGGTATGTGGGATGCAACAGCATGGGGCTGTGATCTTACTTATGATTATGTGAAGATTAATGGGGAATATAGAACATAATGGAAGAAAGAGAAATATATCGAGCAAAAATCTTATCTGAAGCTGTTCCTTATTTACAGGAATACAATGGTAAGACAGTAGTAGTAAAATATGGTGGAAATGCGATGATCAATGAAGAATTGATGAACAATGTCATTTCTGATATATGTCTAATGACTTTAGTTGGTATTAATGTCGTATTGGTTCATGGTGGGGGCCCTGAAATCAATAAGGCATTAAAACGTTCTGGTATAGAATCAAAGTTTATTAATGGGTTACGTTATACTGATGAAGAAACAATTGATATCGTACAGGAAGTATTAGCGGGTAAAGTCAATAAGAATCTTGTAAAGCTAATAATGAATGGGGGAGGCCGTGCAGTAGGTCTTTGTGGTATTGATAATAAGTTGTTAGAGGCGAAGAAGATTAAAGACGAATTAGGTTATGTAGGCACTGTTACACAGGTAAACAATGAAATCATTAAGGATGCAATCAAGAGTGGTTATATTCCAGTTATTGCGTCTATCGCAATGGATGATGAAGGTAATAGTTATAATGTCAATGCAGATTATGCAGCAGCAGCTATTGCGGATAGTCTAGAAGCAGAAAACTTGATTGTAGTTAGTGATATTCCTGGTTTATTAAGAGATCCTCATGATGAAAAGACATTAATTCCAGAGGTATCTATCCAGGATGTAGAAAACTTAAAAGCAGAAGGTATTATTGCAGGAGGTATGATTCCTAAAGTGGATTGTATTACTCATGCATTAAAAGGCAATATGTCAAAAGCAGTCATTATTGATGGTCGTATTCCACATTCTATTCTTATTGAAATATTATCTAAGGATGGTAGTGGTACACTATTCACAAGATAACAGAGTTACATCTGTTATCTTTTTTTTACCTCTAAAATAGTATATTATTAAAGATAAGGAAGGGTGAAACGATGAAAAGATTATTATGCTTATTATTATGTAGTATATTGTTTGTAGCATGTGGTACTACAAAAGAGACAAAAAAGAAAGATACTGCAGTAGTAGAGAAACAAAAGAAAAAGGAAGAGGAAGCTAAGAAATTAGAAGAACAAAAGAAAAAGGAAGAAGAAGCTAAGAAACTAGAAGAACAGAAGAAACAGGAAGAAGAAGCAAAAAAACTAGAAGAACAGAAACAAATAGAAGAACAGAAAAAACTAGAGGAACAGAAGAAAGCTGAAGAACAGAAAAAAGCTGAAGAAGCTAAAAGACAGGAAGAAGTAAAAAGACAACAGGCACCTGTTGCGATAAATAATAATGTGGTTGCTATTGATGCAGGACATCAGGCGAGAGGTAATTCACAATTGGAACCTATTGGGCCTGGTGCTTCAACACAAAAGGCTAAGGTCGCAGGTGGAGCAACAGGAACTGCCACACGTATTCCTGAATACCAGACAACTCTTAATGTAAGTTTGAAACTAAGAGATGTTTTACAGTCTAGAGGGTATAAGGTTGTCATGATTCGTACAACGAATGATGTAAATATTTCTAATAGAGAAAGAGCTGAAATGGCTAATAATGCAGGTGCTGGTGCTTTTATTAGATTACATTGTGATGGTATTGGTAATAGTGGTGTCACTGGTGCAAGTGTACAGGAACCAGCTAATGGAAATCCTTATATGAGTGCAGGTAATGTATCTGCTTCACAATCTTTAGGAAGAACAGTACTTAATCACTATTGCAGTACTACAGGTATTAGAAATAGAGGAATGGCTGCACGTAATGACTTAAGTGGAATCAACTGGTGTAAGACACCTGTCTGCTTATTTGAGATGGGATTTATTTCTAATGGTGATGAAGATAGAAAGTTAAACAACAGTGATTTCCAGCAGAAAATTGCGGAAGGTATTGCGAATGGTATTGATGCGTATTTTGGTCGATAATAATTGCATTTATGCCTATTAACTGTTTATAATGTTTCTTGATAAGGTTATCCTTAGAGGATAACCTTGAATTTTAGAGTATATTCCTATGTATTTAGTAGGAACTAGAGGTGAAACGATGGATAACATTAAAGCGATAGAACGTAGTATTATTACAAACTTTAGAAAACCTTTATGGCGTAGATTTATTAAGGGTATTCAGGATTATGAATTAATTGAACCTGGTGATAAGATTGCGGTATGTATTTCAGGTGGAAAGGATTCAATGCTTCTTGCAAAGTTATTACAGGAATTACAGAGACATGGTAAGTTTCATTTTGATTTAGAGTTCATCTGTATGGATCCAGGCTATAATCCTGCCAATAGAAAATTGATTGAAGAGAATGCAGAAAAGCTAGGTATTCCTATTCAGTTCTATGAATCAGATATATTCAATGTTGTACATGGAATAGAAAAGAACCCTTGTTATTTATGTGCAAGGATGCGTAGAGGGTTCTTATATAATAGAGCACAGGAATTAGGATGTAATAAGATTGCGTTAGGACATCATTATTCTGATGTCATAGAAACAATATTAATGGGTATGATGTATGGGGCTCAGATCCAGACTATGATGCCTAAACTTCATAGTAAGAACTTTAAAGGTATGGAATTAATCCGTCCTATGTATTTGATTCATGAAGAAGATATTATTGCCTGGGCTGAGAAGTTTAATTTAAAGTTCTTACAGTGTGCATGTCGTTTTACAGAAGAGTCTGAAGCACGTGGAGAAATTGAACATACATCTAAACGTGCAGAAACTAAGATGTTGATTAAGAAACTAAGAGAAATCAATCCTAAAGTGGAACAGAATATCTTTAAGAGTGTAGAGAATGTAAATCTTAAAACAATTATTGCCTATACTGACTGGGATGAATCAAAGAAGAGTTTCTTAGATTTCTATAAGGAGCAGGACTAATGGATGATCAGTTTACAAGATTAAGATGGGTAGCAGGTAATGAGTCTATTGATATCATGAAGACTAAACATGTTGCAGTGTTTGGCTGTGGTGGTGTTGGAGGCTATGTCATTGAAGGACTTGTTCGTTCTGGTATAGGAACAATTGATGTATTTGATCATGATACAGTGGATATCACAAATCTCAATAGACAGATCATTGCCTTACATTCTACAGTAGGTAAGAAAAAAGTAGATATTATTAAAGAACGTATGTTAGATATTAATCCAAATTTAAATATAAATACGTTTGATACATTTTATTTACCAGAGAATGCTGATACAATAGACTTATCTCAATATGATTATGTAATTGATGCAATTGATACAGTAACTGCAAAGATAGAATTGATTAAGAGATGTACAGAATTGAATGTACCTATTATATCTTCTATGGGTACAGGAAATAAGCTTGATCCTTCTCACTTACAGATTACTGATATATATAAGACAAAGATTGATCCTCTTGCGAAAGTAATGAGAAGAGAATTAAAAGCAAGAAGAATTAAGAAGTGTTTAGTTGCTTATTCAGATGAGATTCCTGCAAAGACAGGACAGAGAACACCGGGTAGTAGTGTGTTTGTGCCAGCGAGTGCAGGATTAATGATTGCAGGATATGTGTTTCAATCATTGATAGGAGGATAGTAGTATGGCTAAAGTTGCAGTTTTAATGGCAGATGGTTTTGAAGAAGTAGAAGCCTTAGGTGTAGTAGATATCTTAAGACGTGCAGAAGTGGATGTAGACACTGTTTCTATTAAAGAGGAGCAGGTTGTCATTTCTTCTAGAAACATTCCTGTACGTGCCGATAAGACACTTACAGACATGGATTATTATGATATGATTGTGATTCCTGGAGGAGCAGGTGCATGGACCTTAAGAGATGATGATCGTATTATTTCACTCATTAAGAAATATGATCATGAAGAAAGATATATTGCCGCTATATGTGCAGGACCTATGGCTTTAGGTAAAGCAGGTGTAATCACTAATAAGAAAGTCACTTCTTATCCAGGAGAAGAAATTGAAAGCTATTTAAAAGCAGGTAAATATGTTGAAGAAGAAGTGGTTGTAGATGGTCATATTATTACAAGTAGAGGACCAGCCACAGCATTTGCGTTTGCCTATAAGCTTTTAGATGTATTAGGTATTGATTCATCAAGTCTTAAGCATGGAATGTTGTATGATTTATACAGATAGCCTTTGTGCTATCTTTTTTTAATGCAAAAAAAAAACGATCCCGAAGGATCGTAGTATTTAATATGGTGACCGGTACGGGATTCGAACCCGTGAATGCATGCGTGAAAGGCATGTGAGTTAACCGTTTCTCCAACCGGCCAGCGGAATTGAGTATATCATAGGAAAAACGAATACGTCAATAGTTATTTTAATATTTTGATAAGGAAAATGCTGAAATTTTTTTGCCTTTAAAGGTAAACTTAATTTGTATATTCTTCTCTTTATATTTATAGGTTATTGTACCTTTTCCATTATTGTAATGGTTAGAAGTAGGGGAAGAATAAGTATGCTTTACTGTAGAATAATCAGTCCCAACAGTAATATTATTCTTAAGTTTATACTTCTTAGTAAAGAGAGTGATTGTTTGGATCTTTCCATCTTTTTCTGAATATTGAATATTAGAATCAAATAAAGCATCTGACATCTTTGATGCACTCACACCAGGGTAAACCTCTTTATTCTTATAAATGACTGTATAGTCCTTTATATCAGTTTGAGCACTACATGCACATAATAAGAGACATAGTAATAATAGTATCTTCTTCATATGTATACCTCCTTGTCTTTATATTAGAACTTTAATAAGAAATTGCAAGAGAAGTTTAACAGGGAGTAACTACCGTCTAGTAGAGTGAAGAAATGTTAAAGAAAAAAGACTTCATTTGAAGTCTTTAACGGATGTGGTGTTTTGATATCATCTTTTGGATGAATATAGGTATAAAGAATTCTATCACAAATGCGGATGCATAGAATAATGCAATATGAATTATTGTGATAGGCATGATTAATGGAATAATCATCATCTTTATTGTGAAAATCATAATCACTTCTAGAAGAATCCATACAAATGTACCTAATATTAATGCGTTTTTCAAGTATGTGCGATAGAAGCTGTGATCTATTCTCTTAGTTGTTAATCCCATGTTATAGAGATAGTCTCTTGTCTGTTTCTCTTCTCTTAAAATGAGATACTTAAGGTAAAAATAGAAACCATACAATAATATAAAGACAACTGCAATGAATTGTATTAGTACTTTCTTGTTGTTATTGATAAGAGAATTGATTGCATCATTATCTACAAATGCACCCTCTACCTTAAAACCTAATCTTTCTAATTCATTCTTTACCTGATTGATATTCTTAAGACTATCTACTCTTAATGTATAAGCATCTGGACGCCATGGTGTTTTCATGATGATATCATTTACATCATTCATAGTATAGTTTTCAGGAAGAACATTTTCAAATGTTATAAAACCTTCTTCGAGCTGAGTATCCTCTATACTATAAACGACAACACTTTCTTTGGCTTTAAAAGTTTCCATATAAGGTGCTATACAGTCGCTAGGAATATAAACATATGGATTTCCTGTACCGACACTATTTGTACTTATAGCTGATCCTGGTTTTAAAATTCCTCTCACAGGCAGGTTCATATAAACAAGTTTTACACAAGGTGTGTTGATATCGATCCACTCATCACCATCAGATGATGTTCCCACTTGAGAAATACCAGAAGCATTATAGACAGGTATTGGAACCCATAATCCTATTTTTAACTTCTTGATATTAATATCCTCTAGTCTAAGGTTATTTTCTTCTAAGAAAGCTTCCATTTTTTCGTTGCTTAAATAGACACCTTTATTATCAGCATGTTTAATAGTGATGTTTGTATAATCATCCCTACTATCATAAGTTTGAAGCATAAAGATGGATGAACTACCATTCATGTGACCATCAGATAGTGATATCTGATCATAGTTATTTTCTGTTGCACCATTCATATCATCCGTCCATTCTGAGAAGGTGCTATAGTGAACATCATATCTCCATGTAAGGCGTTCTATGTGACTGACACTTTTAATCTTATTGTAATCCTGCTGACTCAGAGGTGTTTCTCCAGAATAGTATGTATAATAATCATTCTTATATTTTTCTTTGTAGACAACAAGGTCTCTAGAAGCAACAGAATTAATTTTGTCTTCATAAGAAGCACTATATGTTCCATAAATATTATAACTATAAGCACATATAATCATTGTGAAAGCAATAAGTATATTCATTACTGTTCTGAAAGTACGATGTGAAAAATGAATATCCATGTTTTTATCTTTTAGGATAGGTGCTTTTATTAGATTCTTCTCTTTGGATAGATCTCTATCTATGATTAATGCACCCTCCACTTTATAAAGCGTATCAGCTGCTTGAATCATTCTACTATCATGTGATGCACTAATTACATAATGTCCTTTATCTGCATATTCCTTGAGAATATGAATCATTGTCTGTGCATAACCTGCATCAAGCGCAGCAGTAGGTTCATCTAAGATAAGTATTTCAGGCTGTCTCATTAAGGCTAAATAAACAGCAGCACGTGTTTTTTCTCCTCCAGATAAACTTTTAGGGTATTTATTTTCAAGGGGCTTTATACCTAATTGTTTTTCATAATCAGGAATTCTTTTACATCCTAATTTTTCTAGCTGTTTAATATGACTGCCAATAGTCATTCCTTCTATAAATAAAGGGATCTGATGAACATTTGCGAGATGATTATAAATAAACTTTTGTTTATTTTCTTCATCAAGAGTATCTATTCTTTCACCTTCATAAAGATAAATACAGTCATAAGCAAATTGGAAGGCTTTAAGAAATGTGGATTTTCCTGATCCGCTTCTTCCTTTGATAACAGTTAAATGTCCACATTCAGCGCAGAATGAAGCATCTTTAAATAGAGTCTTTTTTCCAAAAGACACATTAAGTTGTTTAATTTCAAGCATATTAAACCACCTCATTTCTTAGTTCTGTAACAATATCAATCTTTTTGATAAATCTAGATTGTGTCATCACTCTTTCTAAAAGAAGTGCAATTATAAATACAAAAGTAGATATAAGAGGTGCTACAAGTGAGAATATACCTGTTAAAAGCAACATGATAATAGATATAATTGTACTAATTACTAAAACAGCACAAAGCCCAATAATGCTTTCGGTAAGAGATATATGAATCAAATCTTTTTCTCGTAAGCCAGAAATTCTTAATAAAACAAGTTCGCTCTTTCTTTGCATTAATAAATGTGACTCAAGAACAATATCAATAATCATAGCTACAAGAATAATAATACCTGCAAACGTAAACATCAGCATTTGATAATAGTTGTTTAAGCTATTCATCGATTCTCTATCTGTAAATGAATCATTGATTGTATAACCACTCTTTTCATAGCCTTTAAGAGCCTTTTCTAATGCATCGTATGTATCATAGCAGATTACGTATCCTATATATTGTTTATCTTTACTATTCTTTTCATAAATGGATTTTATTAATGAATAAGGCATATAGATATATCTTTGACTTTTTACTACATAATGGACTTGTTTGGAATTTTTAAATACACCATTCATATCAAAACTATGTTCAGTTTGATGCATTCCTTCTCTATCTTTAATGGTTATATCAAGGCTTATTTTATTGTTCTTGGATTTCTGATTGAGAATATAGAAGGTAGATTCATCCATATAGATACCATTTTGTTTATCCTGTATAGGTCTATCTATATACTTGGATAAATCATCTTCTTTGAAATAGGGAACAATAAAAACTTCTTCACCATTTACATCAGTAGACATTTTATATAAAGGATATGCATTCTTATCATTTAATGTAATCAGTTTACTATAATCCTGATCTACATAAAAATGTTCATCTTTCGTGATAATAGCTTTGTTTTCTAATTGTCCTACTAGCATCTGCATTGCCTGCTTTTTAGAATTATGAATAATTCCAGTCATAACCTGACATGAAACAAGACTTAAAACAAAAACCATCAATAAAAGAACATACATGAATCTATAATGTTTCATATACGTTTTAACATACTCAATACAGAAATTTTGATTAATAGAAGGGGCTGTCCCTTCACCGCTTTGATCTTCTGAAAGCAAAAAATCAGAAGATGAAAGCATACCATCTTCAATCATATAAGTAATATCAGCATATTCTATTGCACAATCAGAATGTGATGCCATAACAATAGTCATATCATGACTCAGTTCTTTTAGGATTTCATATATTTGTATTTCATTATCATGATCTAAAGAAGCAGTCGGTTCATCAAGAATAAGAACTTGTGGATGACTAATAAGCGCACAAGCAATAGAAAGTCTTTGTCGCTCACCAAGAGAAAGTGTCATAACATTCTGTGATGGAGAGACATCTAAATGCATCCTATCAAGGTATTCATCTATATCATCATCAGTTAGAACTTTATTATGAATAGATGCAAAATATTGAAGTGTACCTGTTACATCAAGATGAGGAAGAAGACTGCTTTCTTGTAAAACATAACTTATACGACTTCTTCTATATTCATCTCTTTCCTCTCCTTCTATGAGTTTTCCATCATAAAAATATTTATAACTGCTTTTATTATCCATGAGGGCAATACAATAAAGAAGTGCAGTTTTTCCTGAGCCACTTTTACCTCTTAGAAGAGTAATAGAATGAGCAGGAATACTGAAAGATGCATGATCTAGAATAACTCTATCATAGGCGATGGTTACATCTTTGAGTTCAATCATATTATTATTCCTTTCTAAATATGAATTCCAGTGGAACTAGAAGTCATAGTGTTTAATAATCCTATATATAATAATAGCAATTTATAAAAAAATGTATACCCTTACATTGAATTTATTTAAATCCTTGGACAATAAGTCAATATAAGTAAAAATAAGTTGGTAAAAGCATCTCTTGAAAATATTAGGTTAAACTAACCGTTGTATATATCGCATGGAAGATAAATATTAAAAGGGCAGTTAACTGCCCTTAAGTCTTCCAACCTTATGAATGCATAGTGTAGTAATAAATTCTTCTAGTAGAATGCTGAAGAACCATAATAAGCATGCATAGAGAATAATAGGTATATGCATCATGAAAGTCATAAAGATACTTATGATTAGTAGTATGATTAAATAGAATACGTAGTAGTAAACATAATCATATCGTGCAAGAGATTTTAACTCTTTAATACTTAATCCATTCTCATATAGGAAGAAGTATTCATCCTTATTGGAATCAATCGTCTTTTGACGATGGTAGACAAGAATAATCAACATGATAATAAATATCGCACATATCAGCATCATTAAACTATTCATCATTCTAGAATTAATCTGAGTGAGGTGATCAAGATTCACATTAGAATATACTGTTAAGTGAGGATCAATATCATTGATTTGTGAAAGAATACTAGATATATATTGTGCATCATCCACACTCACAAGTAACATATTTACATCATTAATCTCAAAGTATTTCCTATATATAGCTTCAGGAAGATAGAGTACATCATCTCCTTGAGAAGAAATAGTATTCTTTTTGTTTATGTAGGATGAAATATGAAAAGTATGATTGTTGATGGTGATGTCCTTACCTAAATTCTTGATTGTATGAGATGCTTTGATTGTATCACCGGTATAAGATTGTACAATTAAAGTATCAGTCACTGTTTCATAGAATGGAGTGATATGAATATGTTCTATTTCATTGAGGTCTCTTCTTATATCCATTCTAATGGGCTCAGTAATAGAATCATAAGCATACTTACTGTTATTTCCGTAATAGAGGCGTACATCTAATAGTTTCTCTTGTATCGCATTGATCTCATGTGAGTAGTATGTACGATATCCTAATATACCTATAGTCATAGAAAGAATCAAACCAAAGAGTATATAAAGTATTTTAGAAGAACGTATAAGATGTTTCTTGTAATAAGATAAATAGTTTTGTGGTTTTCTAGTAATAGAAGTGGTTTCTAGTTCTTCTATCATACTCTTTTTGATAGGTACTATTTTATGATTCTGAATCTCATAGAGATCATCTGCATAATCAAGAATACGTTTATCATGAGTTGCGATAAGAACGCATACTGGATGTGTATGAATATAATCGCTAAGTAGTTCTATTAATAACTTGCAGTTAATAGAATCTAGAGAAGCTGTTGGTTCATCTAAAAGAAGGAGAGAAGGGTCTTTCATTAATGCAAAGGCGATAGCTGCACGTTGTCTTTCTCCTCCTGATACATGATCAGGTGTCTGATTGAGTAGATGTTCTATCTTCATAGAACATAGAATATCATGCATTCTACTTTCGTTATATTCCTGTCCAGAGAGTAGGAATGCGAATTCCATATTCTCTCTAATGGTCATGTTATTGAATAATGTACTTTCTTGATGTACATAACCAATCTTTTCTTTCCTTGTAGTAAGAGGGTCATCAATAGAATGACCCTCCATTAAATAATCACAGGCTAAAGGGGCTACAAGTCCTAATTGATTCAATAAGGTTGTTTTACCTGTACCACTTTTTCCTTTGATTGTAGTAATGCTGTTGTTAGATAAGGTGATGCTTGCATCATCAAAAATCACTCTATCAAATGTGATAGAAAGATGTTTAATATCAATCATGATCCGTACTCGTTACCATTATTTTATTTGTAATATAGAAGACTAATGTAGTCACAACAGCACTTACTAAACCTATAATCATCTTGATTGAATTGTTTACTAACGCAAACTCACTTGATGAGAATAGTCTTAAACAGAAGGAAAGAAGAACAACTATAAATAGGAATGTAGACATAAACTGTATATCAACCATATGGATGGATTGAATCTGTTTCTCGTTTAAATCAAGTTCTCTATATCTTATATATTCTCTTGATTTATTATAGAGGATTAAGAAAACAACATAGGCAATAAGACCCACAACAGTATAGATGAGAATCATAGTCTTTGTATTTTTAGAATCCTTTTGACGCATCTTTGCTGTTTGTTTGTAATCATCACTCTCTATATAAGTAACGATGTTTGGAGATATTTTATTGAGCCCATTTCTTACCTGGTCTACATAACTTGCATTTTCACACTCAATTGCATAAGTTGCAGGAACATAATCAACAATATGTTCATTTAGATCTTCATATAAACTAATTGAAACATTAGTTGTACGATATTTATTTATAATAGAGTTCGCAAAGTCATTGTTTAAATAGACTTTTAATGCGTTATTTCCTGTGAAGTCATCCTGATCTTCATTTGATTTGATGACACCATAGATTTTAATAGATACTCTTTTCTTCTGATAAACAGGATGTCGTTCAATTACATCATAAGATTTTTTCTGTAATCCATTTTGATCACCATATCGCATAGTGTCATTATATTCAGTAGAACATACAGGTACACCTATATCCATTTTCATGGTTATAGGAAAATCTGAATCAGTCAATTCTAACGTTTTCATAAGACCTTCGCTTATATAATTTTTGTTTTTATTACCAAATTGACCCTTTATATAACTTGATACAACAACATTATCATCAGTAGAATATTCTCTACCCTTGACTGACATATATGCAATTAAATTATCATCCTCATCATTTCTTGTATTATAATTACGAGCTGGGAACTGATAATAGCTTGTTATACTTTTAACTCCTTTGATAGATTGAATAGATTGTATTTCTTGAGGAGTCATAGAAAATCCTTGGTCATATTCCATGAATCTATAACCAGAAGGTAATTCATTTCTTGTAATGTATTCCTTGCCAGTATAGATAATTTTACTAGTCAAGTTATCCATCATAGATGCTGTATTCTTGTTTGTCATATATAACTCAATACCAGAATATAAAGTCATATTGATAATAACTAAACACAACAAAGCATATAAGAGGATACTGAACTTTTCTTTTTTGCTTTTTACATGTGCAATTCTTTTAGGGGTAAACTCCTGTGTCATTGAGAGAGGTTCACCATTAATTTCAGTATCTTTGATACGAGTAAATTGAAGATTCTCAATTAAATACTTAATATCCAAATACTCATCAAATTCTTCATCATGAATAGTAAGAATAATAACACGGTTATGACTATATTCTTTTAATAATTTCATGATTGAATGTTTATCTTCATAATCTACAGAAGATAAAGGTTCATCTAATATAATACAAGGACTATTAGAATAAACACTTAAGGCTATCATGATTCTTTTCTTTTCACCTAAGGAACAAGAATCATATTTCTGTGATAAGCTGGCTTTAATATTTAAACTGTTGAATAGTTCATCTATTGTATTTTGATCATGCTCTCTATTGTATACAGATTCTATTAATTCAAATTGCTGGGCTATGGTAAGGTCTTTTTTTAAGAGTGCATCCTGATTTCCATAGAATATAGATGAACTATCATTGATAAGGGAGTTAACAGGAATCTGCTTAGAGATAATTTTTAAGAGAGTGGTTTTTCCACAGCCGCTCTCACCAGCAATACCTATAATACCAATAGAAGGAGCAATGAAATTGGCTCCTTCGAAGAGTATTCTATTAGTTTTGTATGTGAAATTATTTAATTCAATCATTTAGTTCTCACCATCCAATTGTATGATTTTTAAAGTCGTCTACGGTTGCAGTTACATATGCACTAGAATAATAAGTATCGATTTTTGTAACATAAGTGTTAAATTTTTTAAGGGACATTTATATTTCCGTGCCACATCTCCGCTAGATACTTTCTTTGATATATATGATATAAACTTATAATAGCATATAAATGTCAGCGCTAACATAATTATTATATATATAATGTAAACATAAAGGGACAATGAATTATAAAATTCACTGTCCCTTTAAAATGATCAGTTATATGTACCTTATGAATACAAAAAGTAATTCAATAATAGCAACGATGATATATGTAATGGTCCAACGTTTCTTCGTTTTTTGGGATGACTGTGGTCTCATTTGGTTAGGTATTATAAACAAAAGAGTACAAACAACAATATATAAACCACCAGTAATACCATTTAGATATTTTGAACAATACAACAATAATAATATAAAACAGTATGTAGTTGCGTAAGGCAGATATTTATCTTTCATGATATTTACCTTCTTCTATAATCGTTAATTATAGAATATAAACAATAAACACATCAAAAATCACGGCTATGATAGTAAAAACAAACCATCCAATCTTAGTTTTTTTAGATTCAGCTTTATCTAAATAAAAAGGTAAACCTGTCATCATTGTAAGAAAAATAAGAAAGTTTGGTGCTATACGACTTGGTAAAAATCTAGAACAATATGACAATATACATATCAACACTGTGATTAAATATAAAGGTTTTTTAGGCAAAAGTATAGATTTGATTTTATTCATAACAACCTCTCTTTCGTAATTAGTGACCACTAACTGAATTATATATTCTATTTGAAATATGTCAATATTTTACTTATATCATTATTGATAATTTTAAAGTGAAAAGTTAAATTCCACTGTAAGCAGGTCAAAGTTGCGTTTAGTCTTTCGTAACTTTCTAGTTGATTTTTTAACAAGTATATAGTTATTGTGATATCTTTTTCTTTATTTTATGAAAGGCTAATTATTATGACAAAATTAAATAAGAATCTGTATCTAAAAGGCGTTTTGTGATTGTATGTGTCATAAACCAACATATATAATATATATGAAGAGGTATTCCAATTGAATAAAGAAAGGAGAATAGTTATGAAAAAGTTAATTCAATTGTTGGTGGTACTCTGTATTTTTGTAATAACGGGCTGTAAAACAAATAAAGAACGTTATCTATCTATTACAACAAGTGGATATGATAAGAAGGGGAATGTAGTAGTGAATATCTATGAATATTCATTATCTACTAAGAAAGTGACTAAAAAGTATACTTCTTCTAATCCACTTGGTGTCTATTCTAAATCTAATAATGCTGTATATTATGCTGAAGAAGATAATAGTGGTGATCATCTGTATACTTATGATCTTGATACAAAGAAATCTAAAAAGTTGTCTGGTGGATTAACCGCAATTAACAGAATTATTCCTGTAGAGAATAATATCTATGTATTAGGCGTAGAAAAAGGTCAAAGATCACTCAAGCCTTATCGTTATAATATAGAAACAAAGAAGTTCAGTAAGATTAAGGCAGAAGAGGGTTTGGATTTTGATCATATGGTCTATGATGTTTTCAATCATGATTTATATCTATGTGCAAGTAATCAAAAAGAAGAAGATCAGGCATTAGAAGAAGCAAATGCGGGTAAGGGAAGTAAGTATATTGCACCTAATACGCATATTTATCGTTTGAAGAATAATCAACTCAAACGTATCTATACTACAAATCGCAAGTTAGTCTATAGAATGCTTCCAATGGAAAATGGAAATCTTACATTTACTGAAAGTGACACCATTCCAGCATGGAATCCTCAATATCATACATATACATTAGATACAAAAACAAATAAGAAAAAAGCAGGAATGAATATTGATGAAATCATGGATGTAACACAGTATGCTTGTTTTAGTTCTTCTCATCAGATTATTCTTCTTGGGCGCAATGATAAACATCAAGGATTATATACATATGATATTGATTCAGGTAAAACTGAATTATTGTATGAATCTAAAAATGAATTAATTAATAGTTTTGAATTATTAGAATAAATAAAATACCCACAGCGTGTAACTGTGGGTATTTAGATAATAAAAAAATAGACCTAAGTCTATCTTCTAATCGTATGGAGCGGGTGATGGGAATCGAACCCACGTAGTCAGCTTGGAAGGCTGAAGTTCTACCATTGAACTACACCCGCAAATGAAAACGATCTTTCGATCGTATTTTGAGAAATGGTGACCGGTACGGGATTCGAACCCGTGAATGCATGCGTGAAAGGCATGTGAGTTAACCGTTTCTCCAACCGGCCACTGGCGCTTGAAGAGGGATTTGAACCCCCGACCGATCGGTTAACAGCCGATTGCTCTACCGCTGAGCTATTCAAGCACTTTTAAATATAAAATGGAGCGGGTGATGGGAATCGAACCCACGTAGTCAGCTTGGAAGGCTGAAGTTCTACCATTGAACTACACCCGCATGGAATGGTGGGGAGAGACGGATTCGAACCATCGAACTCGTAGAGAACTGAGTTACAGTCAGCCGCGTTTAGCCACTTCGCTACCTCCCCACTGGTGCCGACTAGAGGAATTGAACCCCCAACCTACTGATTACAAGTCAGTTGCTCTACCAATTGAGCTAAGTCGGCATGTGAAGCTAAATTTTAATAAAAATGGTGGAGGTTAACGGGCTCGAACCGCTGACCCTCTGCTTGTAAGGCAGATGCTCTCCCAACTGAGCTAAACCTCCAATATTCTTGGGATATACCGGCCGTTAGACCGATGCTTAAGTGTTAGTGCCATATCCCAACCAAGCACGCTCATATAATATACCAAGTGTTATGCGATTCGTCAACATGTTTTTATAATTTTTTTAACTAAATTTAATTTTTTTTATTTTTTGCCATTCTATCGCACTGTGCAATAAGAAAAGTTATAATTGAATAAGTGATAAAGGAGATATAAAAAATGGCAGAATTATTGTATCAAGGACATGGAAGTTATCGCATTGTGTCTAATGAAGGTGTAGTGATTTATGTGGATCCTTATGCAGGTGAAGGTTATGATATGCCTGCAGATATTGTGATTGTAACGCATGAACATAGTGATCATAATCAGGTTGATCTTGTTACATTAAAAGACGATGGTGTGATTTTAAGACATGGAGATCTATTTGTGGATGGCGAATATCCTATTAAGAAGATTAAGAAAGTAATGATTGAAGGAACACCTGCAGAAAATAAGAATCATACAAGAGAAGAATGTGTTGGTTTTATTATGACTGTAGATGGTATTACATTATATGGTGCAGGAGATACAAACTATTATCCTGAAATGGAAAGCTTCAATGATTTAGATTATGCATTATTACCGGTAGATGGTATTTATAATATGAGTGCACAGGAAGCAAGTCGTTGTGCACATGTGATTGATTCTCGTTATTTTATTCCTATTCATACTTCACCTACACAATTATATGATGAAGATATTGCGAAAAGCTTTAAATCACCTCATGCTTTATATATAAAGCCAGGTGAAAGGTTGAAATTATAGTCCAAAATGAAAAGACCACTTGATGTGGTCTTTTATGTTAGTTCTGATCGAAATATCTGTTGAATTTGACGATGAATGTTGTAATTTGATCATTACTTGTAACAGAAATATCACCATGATGGAGGTCTACTATATTCTTAGTGATTGCTAGTCCTAAGCCAGTACCACCTGTTTTAGAGTTTCGTGATGAGTCTGTACGATAAAATTTATTAAATAGAAGTGGGATATCCTCTGATGCAATAGTATCACCATGGTTGATGACTTTAACAGTTGCATATTTCTCATCACCGGATACTTCTATCTTTAAATCGGTATTATGATAGCCATACTTGAGTGCATTAGAAATAAGATTATCAAATACACGGGCTAATAATTGACCATCTCCCTGAACATAGATATTCTCTTCAGGTAAATCTACTATTGGTGTAATATTACAGTCTTTAAATGAAGGATAGAACTCATCTGTCATCTGCATAATTAATCCAGATAGATTAATCATACTCTTATTCAACTTGATATCTGCATTATCAAGTTTAGTGAATTCAAAGAGGTCATCCATCATTTCCTGTAGACGTATTGATTTCTCATACGCAATACCAGAATACTTATGTACATCTTCTTTAGATAAAGCTGTATCATCTTTAATCAATTCAAGATATCCTACAATAGTTGTAAGAGGTGTTCTTAAGTCATGGGCTACGTTTGTGATTAATTCATTCTTTTGTCTTTCTGCATTACGTTCTATATCTAATGCAGCTCTTTCTTTTTCTTTTAGCTTTTCACTTTCTTTTTCTTTTGCAAGCAATGTTTTTGATAAGACATTGATGTTCGCGGCAAGAGAACCTAATTCATCATCATATTCTACTTCACACTGTACACCATAATTACCACTTGTTACCTGTTGGATAGAACGTCTGAGCTTTCTAATATATTCAATTGTGAAATCAATCAGTTTAAAGAAGATTTCTACAAAGACAATAAAAGAAATCGCATAACATAATGCATAACGCATTTCATTTGGTACCGCAATAGGAATAATTCTATCGAATATAATTCCTAGAATAGAATAAATAAGAAATGCGACAAGATAACTTAATGTAATATTAATCAACAAACGCCATTTAAAAGAAGAAATAAACAGCTTTCTTAGTTTCTGCATCATAATTCGAACTTATAACCAATGCCCCAGACAGTAATAATATGTCTTGGTGTACGAGGCTGTCTTTCAATCTTTTCTCTTAGTTTTCTAATATGTACCATGATGGTATTGTTGGCATGTGTTGCTTCTTCATGCCATATTTTTGTATAGATATCTTCAGTAGAGAATACTGTACCAGGATGTGAGGCAAGTAATACTAAGATTTCATATTCAATCTTAGTCACAGCTACTGGACGATTATCTACAGAAACCATCTTCTTATTTGTATCAATAAGAAGGTCATTGGCCTGAATAATAGAATTATCTACACCAATAGGCTTACTATATACCTGATAACGTCTTAATTGTGACTTAACACGTGCCACTAATTCCATTGCATTAAAAGGTTTTGCGATATAATCATCAGCACCCTTTAATAATCCTTCAATCTTATCCTGATCAGCTGTCTTGGCTGATACAAAGATAACTGGGATGTTGTACTTTTCTCTGATCATCTCTAATGCCTGTAAACCATCTACCCCAGGCATCATCATATCTAGAATTACAAGATCAATCTTGAACTTTTCAAGATCACGTAATAATGTATAGGCATTATAACGCTTTTCAACATGATAACCTTCTTGACTTAAATAAATTTCAATAAGATCACAAATTTCTTTTTCATCATCAATAACTAATATACGAGGTGTTTCCATATGTTTATCCTCCCAAGCCATATCATAATATAATTAATTAATAAAATAAAGAAAAGAATTGCATACGACGGGGGAATTTGCTATAGTTGTAAAGGGCACAAACGGGTCTTCCGTAGGTGCTTTTTTTTGTTTAATATAGAGAAAGAGGTGAAGAGAATGGCAAAATTCATATTTGTCACAGGTGGTGTCGTATCAGGTCTAGGGAAAGGTTTAACAGCTGCATCTTTAGGTAGAATATTAAAACAAAGAGGATTAAAAGTATTCATGCAGAAACTTGATCCTTATATCAATGTGGATCCAGGAACTATGTCTCCTTATCAGCATGGTGAAGTTTATGTAACAGCTGATGGCGCAGAAACAGACTTAGACTTAGGTCATTATGAACGTTTTATTGATGAAGACTTAAACAAAAACTCTTCAGTTACAACTGGTAGAGTATATAGCGATGTAATTTCTAAAGAAAGAAGAGGGGATTACTTAGGCGCAACAGTACAGGTTGTTCCTCATATTACTAATGCGATTAAGGACAAGATTTATGCTGCAGAAGAATCTTCTCAGGCAGATATCGTTATTACAGAAATCGGTGGTACTGTAGGAGATATCGAATCATTACCATTTATTGAAGCAATTAGACAGGTAAGACTCGATAGAGGCTACAAGAATACTCTTTATATACATACAACTTTACTTCCATATATTGGTGCCAGCCATGAAGTAAAGACTAAACCAACACAGCATAGTGTTAAGGAATTATTAGGATATGGTATCCAGCCAGATATCATTGTATGTCGTAGTGAACATACTATTTCTGATGAATTAAAGGACAAGATTTCTTTATTCTGTAATGTTCCTAAGGAAGCTATCATCTCTAACTATGATGTAGATGTTCTTTATGAATTACCAGTAGAATTATTAGATCAGCATATGGATGATGTTGTACTTGATCATTTAAGAATTGAAGCTCCTGAAGCTGATTTCACTGAATGGCGTGAATTAGTTGAAAGAGTTAAGAACTTAAAGGATACAGTTAAAATCAAGATGGTTGGTAAGTACTGTGAATTCCCAGATGCTTACTTATCAGTTAATGAAGCATTAAAACATGCTGGTTACTATGCAAACAGTGAAGTTGAAATTGACTGGGTTAACTCTGAAGAAGTAACTAAGGAAAATATCGCTTCTAAGCTTGCTGATGCTGATGGTATCTTAGTACCAGGTGGATTTGGTAACAGAGGTGTTGAAGGCATGATTGTTGCTATCCAGTATGCAAGAGAACATGATATTCCATTCTTAGGAATCTGTTTAGGTATGCAGTGTGCTTCTATTGAATATGCAAGAAATGTATGTAAACTTGATGATGTTAACTCATTAGAATTCGATAAGAACTGTATGACTCCATTAATTTCATTAATGCACGATCAGTCTTTAGAAAACATGGGTGGTACTCAGAGACTTGGTAACTACACTTGTGAATTAAAAGAAGGTACAATTGCACATAAGTTATATGGAAAGGATCTTATCCAGGAAAGACATAGACATAGATATGAATTCAATAATACATATCGTCAGATGTTAGAAGATGCAGGACTTGTTATCTCTGGACGTAATCCAAAGAGAGATTTAGTAGAAATCGTTGAAGTGCCTAACCATCCATATTTCGTTGCATGTCAGTTCCATCCAGAATTCAATTCTAGACCAAATAGAGCACATCCTCTATTCCAGGGACTTATAGATGCAGCACATAAAAAGAAATACAATTAATACATTGGCATGAGGGTAACCTCATGCCTTTTGTGTTACAATAAAAAGCATGGAGGTATGGTTATGCGTATAGGACAGTCAATAGATATTCATCAGTTGGTAGAAGGAAGAAAGCTTATTCTAGGTGGTGTAGAAATTCCTTATGAAAAAGGGTTAAAGGGACATAGTGATGCAGATGTTCTTCTACATGCAATTATTGAATCAATCATTGGGGCATTAGGTGAAGGTGATATCGGGAAACATTTTCCTGATACAGATGATCGTTACAAAGGTATTTCTTCAATGATCTTGTTAGAAGAAACATATAAGTTGATGAATGAAAAAGGTTATAAGATTGGGAATGTGGATGCAATCATTATGACAGAACAGCCAAAGATGGCACCTCATATACCTACAATGAGACATAATATTGCGGAAGCACTTCATTGTGATGTGACACAGATTAATGTGAAAGCCACTCGTGGTGAAAAGCTTGGCTTTGTAGGAAGAGGAGAAGGGATTGTTTCTCAGGCAGTCTGTTTACTTGAAAATGTGTAATAGTTATGTAATTTTTGAACAAGGTGATGTTTTTACATCATCTTTTTTGTCACTCAGATATCTTTTATAGTATAATGAAGGGGCGAAAGAGGTGATACTAGTGAAATGGAGGAACAAATTGATTACTGTCATTTTACTATTATTTATTTTCCTTGAATTATTTTCTGTTTTTAAGATTACCACTATGGCAACCTTTGAATTGAAACAGACAGTATTTACTTATGAATTAGGACAGGAAGTATCACAGAATATAGAGGATTATGTCATCTGTCCAGATAGAATAAAAAAATCACTTACTTTAAACTTGAAGCGTGTTAACTTGAATAAAGTAGGTAACTATAATGCAAGTATTGAATATGCAGGACGTGATTATGGCTTTAAGATTAAGATTGTAGATACAAAAAAACCAACAGTAAAACTTAAAAAGCTTGTTTATTATGTGAATCCTAATCAGCCACTCTATGCAAAAAATACAGTAGCTGAAGTCAATGATGCGTCTTTAACACAAATCTATTTCTTAAAGAAAGAAAATAGTGAAGAACTTGTGAAAGAGAAAACATATGAAAAAGTAGGTACATATATTGAACGTGTTGTAGTAAGAGATGAACAAGGTAATACCTCTTTTCCAATGCGTATTAAAGTGATTGTAGCCAATGAGTTGGTTGTTCCTGTGATCAAAGGTGCAGAAGATAAAGTCATTCATTTAGGTGATAACTTTAATGCAAGAGAAGGTGTCACTGCATATGATAATGAAGATGGTGATTTAACAAATAAGATTGTTGTTACAGGTAAAGTACAGACTAATACTGTAGGATGTTATACTCTAACATATACAGTCACTGATAGTTCTAAGAATATGGCTAAGGTTACAAGAGTAGTGGAGGTTATTGAATGATCACATATATCTTTATGGCGATATGTATAGCAGTTTTTGTTTATATTAATTATTTTTCTAAGGATAATAAAACTTCAGAAGCAATGCATTTAGGTGCTTTATATACACCTTATGTGAAAAATAGAGGAGAATATTGGCGATTTATTACATCTGCTTTTATTCATACAGAATTTCTTCATTTATTTATGAATATGTACTGTATCTTCTATTTAGGACGTATGTTTGAAACACTACTTGGACCAGTACGTTATTTAATACTTGTCTTAGTTTCTATTGTGATGAGTTCACTCGCTACTTATTACTATTCTTATAGAGATTCTAATGTGGATAACTCTATCACAATTGGTGCAAGTGGTTTATTCTATGGCTTTTTAGGGGCTATTATTGGACTAGGTTTATTTAAAGGCGGTGCTTTCTTTGATTTATTAAGAGGCTATTTACCTTGTATTGCGATTAACCTTGCCTTTACTCTTATGAATTCTCGTATTTCTAAGACAGGACATGTAGGTGGATTAGTTGGTGGATATCTTACTATGTATATTATGTATCTCTTAAAAGTGATATGAGAATACTAATTGATGGAGATGCAACACCAGATATTGAAAAAATCGCTTTTTTGTGTGATAAATATGATATAAAGATGATAGTGTATTGTGATATGAATCATTTCTTTGATTATGAATCGGTTATTATGTGTGATCAGGGGAATGATAGTGTTGATTATGCCATTTTAAAAGATGTGAAGAAGGGTGATCTTGTGATTACACAGGATTATGGTGAAGCAGGTATGCTTCTTACAAAAGGTGCGATTGTTGTTCATCCTTCAGGGTTTATTATTGATTCTAATAATATAGACTCACTTTTAATGACACGCTATATCAATGGAAAGATGCGTAAGCATCAACTTGTCAAAGGGCCAAAGAAACGTACACAAGATACAAGAAAGAGATTTTTAAAAACAATAGAGGGGATTATATCAAATGAAATATAAGTTAATTGCATTAGATTTAGATGGTACATTAAAGAATTCAGAAAATAAAATTACTGATGAAACACGTAAGACACTTATTAAAGCACAACAGTTAGGTGCAACAATAGTTCTTGCATCAGGTAGACCGACACCTGGTTTAAGACATGAAGCAGCTGCACTTAAATTAGAAAAGTATGAAGGTTATTTATTATCATTCAATGGTGCTAAGGTAATGGATGCGAAAACAAGACAGACTATGTTTGAACAGCGTTTGACTATTGAGCAGGCTAAAAAAGCATATGATGAAGCAAAGAAACATAATCTTGCGATTATGACATATTATGATGATGCTGTTTATACTGAAGATGTAGATGATCAGTATGTGAATATTGAAGGACGTATTAACGATATCGAAATTAAAAAGACTGAATCTTTTAAATCAATTTTAAGAGATCCTATTAATAAAGTATTATGTACAGGTGATCCTGAACATGTGGCTTCTGTATTAGAAGACTATAAGAGTGCATTCCCAGGTTTAAGTATTTACCGTTCTGCACCATTCTTTATTGAAGTTATGGCACCAAATATTGATAAAGCAGCTTCTTTAGATAAGCTAGTAAAGATGCTTCATCTTACAAAAGAAGAAGTGATTGCCTTTGGTGATGGATTCAATGACTTATCACTCATTGAATATGCAGGCTGTGGTGTCGCTATGGCCAATGCAGTAGATGAAGTCAAAGAAAGAGCTGATGTTGTCACTTTATCAAATGATGAAGATGGTATTGCTTATATGTTGAAGAAACTAGAGGAGGAACTAAGAGATGAATCAAATGCCTAAAGATCCAGTGATGTTACTTAGCTGGTTAAATATGAAACTCAGAGACCAATATGAAGATCTTGCAGACTTATGTTATGACTATCATATTCCTATGCAGGACATCGTAGATAAGATGGAAGCTATTGGTTACCATTACACATACAAATCAAATCAGTTCAAATAAGAGTGTATAACCACTCTTATTATTTTGCCTAAAATTTGTCTTATTTAGAACCAAAATAACGCGATAACGTTAAAAATATAAATATATGGAGGAAAAAGGAAAAAATGTTAGAGCTAAAAGATTTTGAAGAAGCAAAAAAGAGAGTAGACGAAGTAATCATTCCAACACCTTTGATCTATAGTCCAGCGTTCTCTAAAGAGTGTAGAAATATGGTTTATATCAAACCAGAAAACTTACAGAGAACAGGCGCATTTAAGATTAGAGGTGCTTATAATAAGATTATGAAGATGGATGATGAATCCAAGTCTAGAGGACTTATTGCATCAAGTGCAGGAAACCATGCCCAGGGTGTGGCTTATGCCGCCCAGCAGTTAGGTGTTAAGGCTACAATCGTTATGCCTGCTCATACTCCACTTATTAAAGTAGATGCTACTAAGGCATTAGGTGCTGAAGTGGTTCTTCATGGTGAAGTGTATGATGATGCATATAATAAGGCAGTAGAATTACAGAAAGAACATGGCTATACATTTGTACATCCATTTGATGATGAAGATGTCATTGAAGGTCAGGGAACCATTGCCTTAGAAATCCTCAAAGAATTACCAGATGCAGATATTATTCTTGTACCAGTTGGTGGTGGAGGATTGATTTCAGGTATTGCTTGTGCAGCTAAGAAAGTTAATCCAACAGTGAAGATTATCGGTGTAGAACCAGAAGGAGCTGCAAGTGCCCTTGCTGCCATTAATGAAGATCGTGTTGTATCATTAAATGAAGCAGTAACTATTGCGGATGGCACAGCTGTTAAGACAATTGGTGAAAAGCCTTTTGAATATATTAAACAATATGTAGATGGTATTATCACAGTAAGTGATTATAAATTAATGGCGGCATTCTTAGTACTAGTAGAAAAACATAAACTTGTTGCTGAAAACTCAGGTATTCTTTCACTTGCTGCACTAAAGAAACTCAATGAAAAGAATAAGAAGGTTGTCTCACTGATTTCTGGTGGTAATATTGATGTACTTTCTATTTCTTCTATGATCAATAAGGGACTGATTGAAAGAGGAAGAATCTTTTCATTCTCATTACAGCTTCCAGATAGTCCAGGTCAGTTAGAAAAAGTCGCTCATATTCTTAATGAATGTAATGCGAACGTTGTGACTGCAGATCATAACCAGTTCAAGAACTTCGCAAGATTCTCTGAAGTAGAATTAAGAGTCACTTGTGAAACAAATGGGGAAGCGCATATTGTCTCTATTATTGAAACATTTAAAAAGAATGGATTTGAAATTCAGCGTATCAACTAAGGAATAGCAATCAGCTATTCCTTTTTTATAAAATTAAGTGAAAATTTAGTTTTAATAGAATAATAATGGTGCTATAATGTGAAAAACAGATTTTTGAGAGGGGGATTTAAGTGTTAGAACTAAAGAATTTTGAAGAGGCAAAGAAGAGAGTGGATGAAGTCATTCTTCCTACACCTTTGATTTATAGCCCAGCTTTTTCTAAAGAAAGTAGAAATACTGTTTATATCAAACCAGAAAACTTACAGAGAACAGGCGCATTCAAGATTAGAGGTGCTTATAATAAGATCATGAAGATGGATGATGAATCTAAATCTAGAGGACTTATTGCCTCAAGTGCAGGAAACCATGCTCAGGGTGTAGCTTATGCCGCCCAGCAGTTAGGTGTTAAGGCTACAATCGTTATGCCTGCCCATACACCACTTATTAAAGTAGATGCTACTAAGGCATTAGGTGCTGAAGTGGTTCTTCATGGTGAAGTCTATGATGATGCATATAATAAGGCAGTAGAATTACAGAAAGAACATGGCTATACATTTGTACATCCATTTGATGATGAAGATGTCATTGAAGGTCAGGGAACCATTGCCTTAGAAATTCTCGAAGAATTACCGGATACAGATATTATTCTTGTACCAGTTGGTGGTGGAGGATTGATTTCAGGTATTGCCTGTGCCGCTAAACTTATTAAACCAACAGTTAAGATCATCGGTGTAGAACCAGAAGGTGCTGCCAGTGCCCTTGCTGCCATTAATGAAGATCGTATCGTTTCATTAAATGAAGCAGTAACTATTGCGGATGGTACAGCTGTTAAGACAATTGGTGAAAAGCCTTTTGAATATATTAAACAATATGTAGATGGTATTATCACAGTCAGTGATTATGAGTTAATGGATGCATTCTTAGTATTAGTAGAAAAACATAAGCTTGTAGCTGAAAATTCAGGTATTCTTTCACTTGCTGCATTAAAGAAACTCAATGAAAAGAATAAGAAGGTTGTTTCACTTGTATCAGGTGGTAATATCGATGTACTTTCTATTTCTTCTATGATTAATAAGGGACTTATTGAAAGAGGAAGAATCTTCTCATTCTCAGTACAGCTTCCAGATATTCCTGGACAGTTAGAAAAAGTTGCACATCTATTAAATGAATGTAATGCGAATGTTGTAGCGGTTGATCATAACCAGTTCAAAAACTTCGCAAGATTCTCAGAAGTAGAATTAAGAGTCACTTGTGAAACAAATGGGGAATCTCATATCGATACAATTGTTGAAACATTTAAACAGAATGGTTTAGAAATTCATCGTGTTAACTAGGGAATAACGTAACGTTATTCCTTTTTTCGTCTATTTCACTATTGTGCATTTTTTTGTGATATCCTATAGATAGGAGGAAAATTGATATGTTACTAGGAATTGATGTAGGAGGGACTTCTGTCAAATATGCAACATGCGATGAAAAGGGTCATTTATTTGACAAGGGGTCTTTTAAAACACCTGATACTTTAGAAGACATGTATCAGGCTATTGAAACTATTTTTAAAGAAAGAGATGTTGATGGTATTGCGTTAAGTATGCCAGGAGCTGTTGCAAGTGACGAAGGGGTCATTTATGGTGCGTCTGCCATTGACTATATTCATGGTCCTAATATAAAGAAGGATCTAGAAGAAAGATTACAGACACGTGTAGAATTAGAAAATGATGCCAACTGTGCAGCACTTGCTGAAGTATGGCTAGGTGCCGCTAAAGACAACCAGGATTGTTGCTTTGTGGTATGCGGTACAGGTATTGGCGGTGCTGTGATTAAGGATAAGAAGATTCATAAGGGTAAACATCTTCATGGTGGTGAATTTGGTTATATGATTAATAACTTTGATGCAGATTCACTTGAGTTTAACTTTTGGTCTCTTGATTCTACAGTTGCCATCGTAAAAGGTGTAGAAAAAGAACTAGGTGAAACATATGATGGACGATATATCTTTGATCATGCCGACGAAAATGAAGTATTTAAGAAGTATGTCAATCGTTTCTATTATGCTCTTGCAGTAGGTATTTATAATATTCAATATTCCTATGATCCAGAAGTGATTATTATTGGTGGGGGCATCTCTGTAAGAGAAGATATGATTGATGAAATCAATAAGCGTTTAGATATTATTATAGATAAGGTTGAACCAGCGCGTATTAAGCCTGTTGTAAAGAAATGTGCCTTTGCGAATGATGCCAATATTATTGGTGCAATCTATCACTATTTAACAATTTCTAAATAGTAAAATAAAAAAATTTTTGAGTATTCATTTTTTGCTTGCTTACAATCTTAATATCGTTTATACTACAACAGAAGGAGTGAGAATATGAACGCAAACACAATTATGACAACTTCAGTTTTCGCAAACGTGTTTCCTAAGGGTTCTTATTTTCATTTTTTAGATTTCTTATTTTAAGGACATATCATCTATTGGTGATATGTCTTTTTCATAATTGAGGAGGTTGACTATGAAAGCTTATTTAATTTTAGAAGACGGACATGTGTTTGAAGGGGAAAGCTTTGGATATGAAAAAGAAGTCATAAGCGAATTTGTCTTCAATACTTCAATGACTGGTTATGTAGAAGTGTTGACAGACCCATCTTATGCAGGTCAGAGTGTTGTAATGACTTACCCACTTATTGGTAACTATGGTGTATGTTTAGAAGATCAGGAATCTGAACACCCATATGTTGAAGGATTTGTAGTAAACGAATTATCACGTTTAGGATCTAACTTTAGAAAGAATGAAGATTTAAATGATTATTTAGTACGTAATCATATCCCAGGTATCCAGGGAATTGACACACGTGCACTTACTAAGTTACTTCGTAATGATGGTTGTATGAATGGTATGATCACTACTCATAAGTATGAAGTAAGCGAAGTCATCGACAAGATTAAAGCATTCAAGGTACAGGGTGTTGTAAAAGCATGTACATGTAAAGAAAAACATACTGTAGGTACAGGCAGAATGAAAGTTGCTTTATATGACTTTGGTGCTAAGCGCAATATTGCGAATGAATTAGCAAAGAGAAACTGTGAAGTAACAGTATTCCCAGCCACTACACCTGCTTCTGAAGTATTAGAAGGTAACTTTGATGGTATTATGTTAAGTAACGGTCCTGGTGACCCAGCTGAAGTAACTGATATTATCGCAGAAGTGAAGAAATTATCAGAAAGCGGTATGCCAATTTTCGCAATTTGTCTTGGACATCAGTTAATGGCTCTTGCTCATGGCTTCAAGACAGAAAAATTAAAATATGGACATCATGGTGCAAACCATCCAGTTAAGGATTTAGACACTAACCGTGTTTACATCTCTACACAGAACCATAACTATGTTATCAAGGATGATTCAATTGATCCTGCAGTGGCTAAGGCTTGGTTTAGAAATGTAAATGATGGCACTATTGAAGGTGTTGAATATTTAAATAAGAATATCAAAACTGTTCAGTTCCACCCAGAAGCAAATGCTGGACCTAGAGATACTGAATATTTATTTGATGAGTTTATTAAGATGATGGAGGGAAAGTAGAATGCCTAAGAATAAAGATATAAAAAAGGTTCTTGTTATTGGATCAGGACCAATTATTATTGGACAGGCAGCTGAATTCGACTATGCAGGTACTCAGGCTTGTCGTGCATTAAAAGAAGAAGGAATTGAAGTCGTTCTTATTAACTCTAACCCTGCAACAATCATGACTGATAAGGATATTGCAGATCATGTTTATATTGAACCTTTAACAGTTCCTGTTGTTAAAAACTTAATCTTAAAAGAAAAACCAGATTCAATCTTACCAACTCTTGGTGGTCAGAATGCCTTAAATATTGCTATGGCACTTGATGATGAAGGTTTCTTAGAAGCACATAACGTACGTACTATCGGTACTAATACAACTACAATCAAGCTTGCAGAAGACCGTCTTGAATTTAAGGAATTAATGGAAAGAATCCATGAACCAGTGGCTGCTTCAACAGTTGTTAACCATGTAGATGATGCATTAGAATTTGCTGAAAAGATTGGTTATCCAGTAGTAGTAAGACCAGCTTATACACTTGGTGGTACTGGTGGAGGTATTGCTGAAACTCCTGAAGAATTACATGATATCTGTACTAATGGTTTAAGATTATCACGTGTATCTCAGTGCTTAATTGAAAGATGTATTGCCGGTTGGAAGGAAATCGAATACGAAGTAATGAGAGATGGCAATGGTAACTGTATTACAGTATGTAATATGGAAAACGTTGACCCAGTAGGTGTTCATACTGGTGACTCTATCGTAGTAGCTCCTTCTCAGACTTTAGGTGATAAAGAATATCAGATGTTAAGAAGCTCTGCTTTAAATATCATCACTGCATTAAATATCAAGGGTGGATGTAACGTACAGTTCGCATTAAACCCAAATTCTTTTGAATATTGTGTTATCGAAGTTAACCCACGTGTCAGCCGTTCTTCAGCTTTAGCTTCTAAAGCAACTGGTTACCCAATTGCGAAGTTAGCTGCTAAGATTGCATTAGGTTACTCACTTGATGAAATCGTGAACGCTGTAACAGGTAAGACATATGCTTCTTATGAACCGACATTAGACTATATTGTATGTAAGATTCCTAAATGGCCATTCGATAAGTTCTATGGTGCATCAAGAAAACTTGGTACACAGATGAAGGCAACTGGTGAAGTTATGGCAATCTGTAATAACTTCGAAGGTGCTTTAATGAAGGCATTACGTTCACTTGAACAGAATGTATTCTATTTATCAATTCCTGAAATGGAAGGTAAAGACACAGAATACTTAAGAACTAAATTAAAAGATGTAGATGACCAGAGAATCTTCGCAGTAGCTGAAGCATTAAGACAGGGCATTACTGAAGAAGAAATCCATAATATCACTAAGATTGATTCATGGTTTATTGATAAGATCAAACATCTTGTAGAAATCGAAAATAAATTAAAGACAGAAGAATTAACTCCAGAATTATTAAAGGCTGCTAAGAGAGCTGAATTCCCAGATAGAGTTATTGCAGACTTAACTGGTAAAGATAAGAATGAAATTCATGATTATCGTTTAGAAAACAATATCACTGCTGCATTCAAGACAGTTGATACTTGTGCTGCAGAATTTGATGCTGAAACTCCATATTTCTATTCAGTATATGGTGGAGAACATGAAATTAAACCAGATAACACTCGTAAGAAGGTTATGGTATTAGGTTCAGGACCAATTCGTATCGGACAGGGTATCGAATTCGACTACTGTTCAGTACATTGTGTATGGGCATTAAGAGCTGCTGGCTATGAAACAATCATCGTCAACAACAACCCAGAAACAGTTTCTACTGACTTCGATATCGCTGATAGATTATACTTTGAACCACTTACTCAGGAAGATGTTCAGAGCATTGTTGAACTTGAAAAACCAGATGGCGCAATCGTTCAGTTTGGTGGTCAGACAGCAATCAAGTTAACTCAGGACTTAATGGATATGGGAGTTCCTATCCTTGGTACTTCAGCTGATAGCGTAGATGCTGCAGAAGACAGAGAACGTTTTGATGAAGTGTTAGAAAAATGTGAAATCGATCGTCCTAGAGGGGCAACAGTATTTACTGTAGATGAAGCATTAGAAGTTGCAAATAAATTAGGTTACCCAGTACTTGTACGTCCATCATATGTATTAGGTGGTGCAGGTATGGAAATCGCCTTAAATGATGGTGATATCAAGAAGTTCATGAAGATCATCAACCGTCAGTTCCAGGAACATCCAATTCTTATCGATAAGTACTTATCAGGTAAGGAAGTAGAAGTAGATGCTGTATGTGATGAAAACGGCGTACTTATTCCTGGTGTTATGGAACACGTTGAAAGAGCTGGTGTTCACTCTGGTGATAGTATCTCAGTATATCCACCACAGAAGATCAAGCCTGAAATCAAGCAAGTTATCTGTGACTACACTCAGCGCTTAGCAAAAGCATTACACGTTATTGGATTAATCAACATCCAGTTCATCGTATATGAAGATGAAGTTTATGTCATCGAAGTAAACCCAAGATCTTCTCGTACAATTCCATATATCTCAAAGGTAACAGATATTCCAGTAGTAGATGTTGCAACTAAGGTTATCATGGGTCATTCAATCAAGGATCAGGGTTATGAATATGGCTTACAGCCAGAAAAAGAAACTGTTGCAGTTAAGATGCCAGTCTTCTCATTTGAAAAGATCAAGGGTGCTGAAATTTCACTTGGCCCAGAAATGAAATCTACAGGTGAAGTATTAGGTATCGCAAAGACATTTGATGAAGCAATCTATAAGGCATTCATTGGAACAGGTATCAACTTACCAAAGAAGAAGAATATCATCTGTACAATCAAGGACAGCTCTAAAGAAGAATTCTTACCAATCGCTAAGCAGTTCTATATGTTTGGATATGACCTTTATTCAACAGAAGGTACTTATAACTTCTTAAAAGAACATGATGTACCAGTTCATAGAGTTAACAGAATTGCGGAAAAGTCTAACACAATCTTTGACTTAATGTTAACTGATACTGTTGACTTAGTTATCGATATTCCTACAAGAAACGATAACTTAAAGGACGGTTTCTTAATCAGAAGATTTGCAGTTGAAGCAGGTATCCCTATCTATACATCATTAGATACAGCACAGGCATTAATCAACTGTCTAGAAAAGAGACATCAGGGTCCAACTTCATTAGTTGATATTACAAAATTAAAGTAAACATTTTAAGGCTATGATTTTGAACCGCCCCTGTCAAGTAGACAGGTGAAATAATTAAAAACATGTACCCTTGCCTGCCACGTAGTGGCAGGCAATTTTTTTATGCATAATGTGTCGCCTTATATTTCTGTATCGCCTT